>CAYQOZ010000103.1:0-4896 GCA_964419355.1 uncultured Candidatus Cloacimonadota bacterium
ATGTTTGTGAAAAAGTTGATAAAGCAATCAAAATTCAAACGTAAAATGCCACCAATATTAATATGATAAATTACTTTAAAAAATATAGCTTAACTAATATTAAAATAAATAAATTAACGGGAGTAGTAATTGAGCATTTTTAAAGTTTCTCAAAACAATAGATGCAAGATTTGTAAAGTGCGTAAAGGTTACAGATTTTGTCTAAGAATAGGTGAAAATATTTGCTGGCAAGATTGCAATAAAATTAGAATCAAAATGAAATGTCCGCCAGAATGTGAATTTGTGTTAAAGCAGAGTGAAAATTTCCAAATAAAAACAAAGGCAAATTCAATTGTGGAGTATCAAGACCTACTTAAAAAGCAAATGGCAAAATGGCTGGATGAACCACAAAAATTTTTGGATAATGAATCTCCCAAAAAAGCAACAGAAACTACCGAAGGAAAAGAAAAAATAATTGCATTTTTAAATCGATTTAATACAAATAAATATGTTCCATTAACTTATTTGAAAACAATACTTAAACTCGATAATCTTAAAGTAAAAGATGAAATCGATAATTACGAAGATATTGCTGAAAAATATTTGGAAAATATTGTTATTCAAGATTGGGAAAAGGCAATAAAATTTCAAATGATTCCTACCACTGAAAATTCAAAATATCAAAATGAATGCATAAATTTGCTGATGAAAAATAAATTGATTCAAAAAATAACAAGATTTGAAATTATTTCTTCAGCGCTCAGTGAGGATGGTAAGCAAGCTTTAGTGCATTTTGAAATTAATGAAAAATATGACTTAACTCTAAAATTGATTGGTCCAAATTGGAAAATTTCGGAAAAAATATTTGGTAATCCAGAACTAGTAAATGGCGAAAATAACGCTATTCAGCAGGTTGCAGTTTTACTTTCCAAAAATAATGTATCTCAAGCATTTGAACTTCTCAAAAAATATTCCAAGATTTATCCCGATTCTGCCGATTTTGAATATTATTGGGGACTGTATTATTCGTTCAGCAAAAATGTAAAAAAATCAAAAAAACATTTTTACAAAGCTGCGCTACTCGATCCAAATTTTTTCGAAGCTAAATACAATTATGCCTATATTTTACACACAGAAAAAGATGTAAAAAATGCAAAGAAAATATATCGAGAAATATTGGCTATTTCTCCAAACGAACCTAAAGTTTTGAATAATTTAGCGTCAATTTATATTGATGAAAATAATGAAAAAGAGGCTAAACAACTTTTGAAAATGTGCCTTAAGATAAACCCAGATTTTGAATTAGCAAAAAAAAATTTTGAGAGGTTAAAATGAAAAAAATAGGATTATTATTACTGTTGTCGGTTTCAATGTTATTCGCGATAGAGCCATATTTTATGAGCGACCCAGCTATTTCACCAGATGGTAAAACGGTTTGTTTTGTCTATAACGCAGACTTGTGGGTTGTCCCATTTGATGGGGGAGAAGCGAAGAGATTAACAGTTTCTGATGGAACAGAATGGTCACCAATGTTCTCACCAAATGGCAAAACAATTGCTTTCAATACAAACCGAGATGGTTGGACTGCACTTTATCAAATTCCAGCTGAAGGTGGAATCGCCACTGCAATTACAAAAGATGATTTTTCGATTGTAGATTGGTTTCCAAATAGCAAAAATATTTTAGCAACAAGCAGTGAACCAGGTTTTAGTAATAAATTTTTCAAAGTTTCAATTGGTGGAAATTATGAAGAAATTACAAAATTTGGCGGATATTACGCGAGCATTTCACCGAATACCAAAAAAATTATTTTTGCCCATCGCGGAAAACCATACCGCGAAGCGTATAAAGGTAGCACAAATGGTGAGTTATGGGAATATGATATTTCTGAAAAAAGCTATAATCGTCTAACTAAAACGGAATTTACAGAACGCTATCCTGTCTATTCTCATCAAAATAATTGTGTCTATTTTGGTGCGTCAGATGGTGAAATTTTCCAATTGTACAAAGCTGAGAATGGTGATTTTGAAAATCGGCAACAATTGACAAAATTCAAAATCTGGTCATTGCGTGATATCAGTATCGCTCGCGAAAACGACAAGATGGTTTTTGAAAAATTTGACGAAATTTGGAAATACAATCCCGAAACTTCAAAAGCAGAAAAATTGGAAGTTGTTATCAATCAAGATTTTGCAGAGAAGCCGATTGTAAAAGAAAATGTACTCAATAATTGTGATAATTTTGTGATTTCACCAAATGGGAAATTAGTGGTGTTTTCTTATAAATTTGACCTTTTTGCAGTTCCTGAAAAAGGGGGAGATGTTTTGCAAATTACCCATTCACAAAATGGAATTAATGACATTCAGATTATGGATGATAACCACACTATTTTTTTTACGAGTTTCGTGGAAGGTGAGCCAAAATTATTCAAAACAAATATTACAAAATTCGATGAAATTGAGTTAGTCGAATGGTCAAAGAATAAGTATATAGAAGAGCTTTATGCTGATAAAAATAAATTAGTTATCAACTATTCTGACGATGAAAAACGTAATAATGTTGCGATTGCAGATAGTATCGCTGAAAACATTAAGACGATTATTGATGATCAATATGTTTGGAACCAATTAAAAATTAGCAACGATGGAAAATATGCGATCTACAGTGAAATTCGTCCAACTTTATGGAGTCGCCACTTGTATCTTTATGATTTTGAAAGTGGTGAAAAACATCTTTTACTAAATTACGATGGTTGGCTTGGCAATTTACATTTTGGTAAAGATAATGAGTCGATATTTTTCTCGAAGAGCAATAAAATCTGCCGTTTGGATATTTGGCCAAAACAAGATTTTTGCACAGAAGAAGATAATTGGGAAGAAATTTTAAAGCCGATTGAAGTTGATAAAAAAGGGGAAAAATCTAAAAAGGAAGAAAAACCTACGAAGAAAGAAAAACTTAAATTTGACTTAGATGAAGTTCAACAACGCATCAAAATAGTTGTTTCAAATCGAGGGTGGAACAGCATTCTGTACATTGTTGATGACGAAACATTCTACTATTTAAACCACTTCGAAGGAAATAATAGTTTGCATAAAATAAGCTATTTTGGTGAAGATGATAAGGAGATAGCAAAATTTGATAAAAGTGTTTCTAACATTGAATTTAATGAAGCAAACGATTGCATTTATTTTGTGCAGAATGGCAAAGTTAAAAAATTTAATTTAAAGGACAAAAAAACCGAAATTATCGAAAGTGAATTTAAGTATGAATATGATAAATTCAAACTGAATGAGGCAATTTTTAAACGGGTTTGGACGGAATTTGGTCGTGGATTTTACGACCCCAAAATGCACGGCAGAGACTGGCAAAAAATCCGCAAACGATTTTTGAAGTTCACAAAACATGCCCATTCAATGAGTGTTTTGGGAACAATAGTAGATGAAATGATTGGTGAGGTAGATGCATCACATACCGGTTTTTATCCGCGTGCTGAAGATCGAATTCAAGTTTACGCCCAAGCTCACGGTGGTTTTGTTTTGGATCTTCAAAACTATCCAAAAGAGGGTGTGATTATTCAGAAAATCTTCCGCAAATCAAAACTAAATAAACCGCATAACATCAAACCAGGTGATATTCTCCTGGAAATTGATGGCGTTAAAATTGGTAAAAATACTGATATTAACACTCTTTTCCGCAATAAAGTTGGTGATAAAATTAAGCTGAAAATTCAAAGTGGAAAAGAGGAAAAAAATATCGTGATTAAAGGTTTAAGTTGGAACCAAAATAACTCTCTTCATTACGATAATTGGGTGGAAGAACGTCGTCAAATGGTGGCAGAAATTTCAAACGGAAAAGTAGGTTACTTGCACATTCGTAGAATGAATGAGACGAGTTATCAAAAGTTTTTGCAAGACCTTTTTGCGGAAAACTATGAGAAAGAATCACTCATTATTGATGTGCGAAATAACAGTGGCGGAAACCTCACCGACAGGCTAATTGAGGTTTTGACGAAAAAGACTTATGCCACCACCACCAAACGTTATTTTGATGATTTCAAAAGGGAATCTCCCGCCAGCATTTGGCAAAAACCGATTGTTCTTTTGATAAATGAAAACTCATTTTCGGATGCTGAGATTTTTCCCGCAGTCTTCAAGCATAAAAAATTGGGTACGATTATCGGAATGCCAACGAGTGGTTCGGTCATCGGCACTTCGCCTTATGAATTTATGGACGGAAGTAGCATGAGAATGCCTTCAAATGGCTGGTTTACGGCTGATGGCATCAACATGGAAGGCAATGGCATGCAGCCCGATATTTATGTGGAACCAACGCCGGAGCAGATTATTGCAGACGATGATGTGCAGTTGAAAAAGGCAATTGAGGAATTGTTAAAATAGATTTGATTTTTCAAATTTATTTTGCAATCAAATGTGAAATGATGAAAAAAAATCTAAAAAATATCAGAACATCACCACATATTTCCTAAAAATTCTTGCTTAAAAAATGGTGCATAAATAACTGTCCTAAAATAGTAAATAATTTAGGAGTAGTAATCATTATGGGAATGCGAAGAAAGGGACGCGAAATAGCACTAAAAGTACTTTATTCGATGGAATACGATGAGATAATTGATGATAAAAACCTTGAATCTTTCATGGCTAAACTTGATGAAATTACGGAAGACAAAAAAGAAGAAAACAGTATTGTATCCTTTGCCAAAAAACTGCTTTCCACAATCGTGAAAAATATCGATGAAATAGATTTGAATATTCAACAACATTCTACCAACTGGAGTTTCGAGCAAATTGGCATTCTCGATAAAAGTGTTCTACGCATCGCAATTAGCGAATTGTTGTTTACCAAAACGCCACCGGCAATTATTATGAATGAAGCCATCGAAATTGCTAAAAAATACTG
>CAYQOZ010000104.1:0-3382 GCA_964419355.1 uncultured Candidatus Cloacimonadota bacterium
AACTTGTGCACTTCCCACAATTTTTTTGCGTTCAAAAGTGAGTTCATAACGCGAACTGCTTGTAAAACACGGATTTGCATTTTGACGCTGATGTGATGCAGAAAGGTTACCTTTTTCGAATTCTACATTCACACCCAAAAGTCGTAAGCCTTCCGCCAAAGCCCGACTAATCTCAGAATAAGAATCTGTTACATTGCCCGCAAATTTTTCTATCGTTGGCACGATGACTGCATAGGTTATCTCTTCGTCGTGCAAAACCAAACGACCACCAGTAGGACGACGCACAAAACCAAAACCCATTTTTTCCAAAAGAGCAAAATCTATCTCTTTTTCTGCTTCTTGGTTGTAACCGATGGAAGCAGTTGACGGCACCCAATCGTAAAAACGAATAGTTGATGGTGAGGTCCCCGCAATAATGCCATTCAAAATGGCTTCATCTATTGCCATATTTTCTGCAGGACTTTTTTTGCCAGATTTAATTATGCGGAAGTTCATAAAAAAAGCAGAAACTAGAAACTCGTTTCTGCTATAATTAAATTATTCTACTGTCTCAGCAGTAACTTCTGTTTGTGGTTTGATATCTTCATAAAAAGTTGCTGTACTTGCCGAAACATAAGGAACTAGCCAAATAAAACCAATTCCACCAGAAATGATTGATAGAAAATACCACCCAATAAAACTCAATAATAACCAAAATAGCTTCGCTTTATTGCCATTCATCATTTCCTTACTTTTTGTAATGGCTTCGGAAGCACTGATTTCTGGATTATCCACCAAAATATAGTACGTCATTGAATATTTGTAACCAGCTATAATTCCAGGTATTATGAGTAGAAGTGACCAAAGAATGACATAAATATTCACTAAAATATAGATAATCAAGGTTTTACCAAAATGATTAAAACCTTTAAAAATCTGGCTCACTGCAATTTCATTTTTTCTAACTAAATTCAGAAAAAATAACGCAATTCCAAATGCAAATGGTGGAACAATAACCAAAGCAATAAAGCTTCCGAGTCCAGTCGCAGAAAGCCCTCCAATTATTGCTAAATAAACGATAAATGCAAGAATAGATTTTCCCCAATTTCCAGATAATGATTCTCTTGCAACTCTCCTAATTTCACTATTTGTTTTCATACTGCCTCCTTTTTCTAAAAAACAACACTTTTTTTTACATCCTTTTTTCTTTTTTCGATCATTTCAAAATTTATTTTTTGCAACCTATTCAAACTAAAATCTTCCACATTAAAAGATGCCGTTACGGTGCCGTAAATCATCGCATTTTTTATGGTGCTTTCATCAAATTTGCTTTGTTGTGAAAGATAGCCCATAAATCCACCGGCAAAACTATCGCCAGCACCAGTTGGGTCAATCACTTTTTTAACAGGAAAAATTGGCGTAAAGAAAATAAAATCATCCATAATAGCAACAGCACCGTATTCACCGCGTTTTACCACGATTAGTTTTGCTCCCATTTCTTGCGTTTTTTCGGCAGCAACAAAAATGTTTTGTTCGTTAGTCAGCATTTTTATCTCATCTTCATTGATGAAAAGAATATCCACTTTTTCGATAACTTTCAACAACTCATCGCGTTTGCTGGAAATCCAATAATTCATTGTATCGCACGCCGAAATTTGGCAAGAATTCATTTGTTGCAAAACTTTAAATTGTAATTTTGGGTGAATATTTCCCAGAAATAGATATTTACATTTTTGGTAATTTTCTGGGATTTTGGGATTGAAATCTGCAAAAACATTCAATTGTGTGTCAAGTGTTTCGGCTTTATTCAAATCGTTGTAAACGCCTTTCCATTTGAATGTATTACCGTTTGCAAATTCCAAACCTGTTGTGGAAATATTGTTGCTTTCGAGCAAATTTAGATGCTCTTTTGGAAAATCATTTCCAACTACACCAACAATGTTTGTTTGGCAAAAATTTTTGGCAGCCATCGAAGCGTAAACAGCCGAACCACCGAGTGCATTTTTCACACTTCCGAACGGTGTTTCTACTGAATCGAGTGCTATTGAACCCACAATGACTAAATTCATTTTTATCCACCAAAATGGCGAATCACCAAAATTACAAAAATAAGAACGATGATTCTAATGATCATATTTATCCAAGTTGAACTGCGTTTTACCCGCATTTGTTCGCGTCTTTTTTCGATTAATTCTTTCACAGATTTCATAATGATTTAGAGTAGACTAGCTAATCCTTTTTTAAATTTTTTCACACCTTTTTTGATATTTTCCATACTATTTGCATAAGAAAAACGAACATATTTTTCTGCACCAAATGCTGCTCCCGGCACAATTGCAATGTGATGATTTTTCAATAAATATTCGCAAAGTTCTATCGAATTTTTAATTCCTTTTTTGTTGTGCGAAAGGTAATAAGAAATATTTGGAAATGCGTAAAAAGCACCTTTTGGCATCAAGCATTTCACATTTTCAATTTCACACAGTTTTTCTACCAAAAAATTGCGTCTTTTCTGAAATTCTGCTCGCATTTTCGCCACACTTCCATCGCATTCAGAAAGTGCCACAATTGACGCTTTTTGGGTCATTGCATTCACACAAGAAGTTGTATGGCCTTGAATCTGGCTAGCTTTCTTGATAATTTCAGTAGGTCCTGCGGAATAGCCAAGTCGCCAACCTGTCATTGCATAAGCCTTTGAAACACCGTTGATTAGCACAGTGATGTTCTTTATTTCATCGGAGATGGAAGCGATAGAAATATGTTTTATGTCATCATAAATTAATTTTTCATAAATTTCATCGGCAATAATAAGAATGTGGTATTTTAAACAAATTTCTGCAATTTTTTCTAACTCTTTTTTAGAATATACTGAACCCGTCGGATTATTTGGCGAGTTTAAAATAATTGCTTTTGGATTGGAAAGTTCCAATATCTTTTCTTCCAATTGTTTCGGTTTTATCTTAAAATTATTTGAAATTGTTGCTGGTAAAAGTATCGGCAAGGCATCTACCATTTCCACTTGTGAAGTATAGCTAACCCAGTATGGAGAAGGAATTAATACCTCATCGCGCGGATCGCAAATTGCCATCAAAACATTGATGATGGAAGCCTTCGCACCCGGCGAAACGAGAATATCCTTGGGATCACAAATGAGATCATTATCGCGTTTTAACTTTGCCGCAATTGCTTCGCGTAATTCCAAAATTCCTGCCGATGCAGTGTAACGCGTAAAATTGTCGTCAATTGCCTGCTTACCTGCTTCTTTAATGTATTCTGGGGTATTAAAATCTGGTTCGCCAACCCCAAAATTAATCACATCAATTCCATCTGCCTTCATTTTGTTAGCAAGGGCAGAAACCGCCATCGTTGGAGAAGGTTTTATCGCCTTTGCTCTGTTTGAAAT
>CAYQOZ010000104.1:3482-4883 GCA_964419355.1 uncultured Candidatus Cloacimonadota bacterium
TAAATCGAGTTTGATGAATTTTTCATAAAGATTTTTTTCAGCAGTTTCGATTAAAAGTGTTTCGTCAATTTCGCCTAATTTATCAGCTTTTGCGATAATATTGGAAACGCGTTTGAAACCTGTTACCAAAGCTTTAAAATCTTCGCGTTGCTTAAATTTCTGCAAGTCGAGAGCACGTTTTTTCAAATCGGAAATATTTGCAAAATTAATGTGCATCACGCTTTCAATAATGTCATAATCAAGGTTGGTTTGTTTGAGCAACCAATTCACCCGTTGTTTGAAAAATTCATTCACAATTTTTTGGTTTTTAATCTCAATTTTATCTGCCAATTTTTCAAATGTAAAATCAATTAATTCAAGCAGGTTCAAATTCATATTTTGAGCATCAACAATTTGCACAATTCCATTTGCGGCACGACGCAATGCGAAGGGGTCGTTACTGCCAGAAGGGACAAGTCCAACGCCAATAATTCCGCAAACTGTGTCTATTTTATCGGCAATTGCCACGATTGAACTAATGACGGATTTTGGTAAATTATCGTTCTGTCCGCGTGGTTGATAATGTTCGTAAATTGCGGTGGCAACTTCTTTATTTTCGCCACTCAAAAGTGCGTAATTCATACCAATGTATCCTTGCAATTTAGTGAATTCTTTTTCGCCGAGCATCAAAGTTACAAGGTCAGCTTTGGCAAGTTTTGCGGCACGCAAAATATTTAATTTATCATTTTCTGAAAGGGCCAATTTTTCTGCAAGATATTCTGAAATTTTGACAATTCGTTCAGTTTTTTGTAGCAAACTACCCAATTTTGCTTGGAAAGTAACTTCGCTCAATTTTTCCACAAAATTTTCAAAAGGCTGTTTAGTATCTTCTTTGAAGAAAAATGTGGCATCTTCGAGACGTGCTTTAATCACTTTTTCGTTACCAAGCTTAATTAAATCTGAAAATTTGGGATCGCCATTTGAAATGAAAACAAATTTATTCGTCAATTTTCCATTTTTCCGAACTGCAAAATATTTTTGATGTTGTGAAAGAGTTGAAGTAATAATTTTTTCGGGTAATTCTAAATATTTTTGGTCAAATTCTGCAATAACCGCAGTTGGAAATTCAACTAAATCTACCACAATTTCCAACAGCTTTTTATCTTCAATAATTTCTTCATCTGAATTTGTAAAAAGTTTGTTCAACTGCTGTTTGATAATTGTTTTCCTTTCAGTTCTATCAGCATAAACACAAACAGATTTTAACGCAT
This sequence comes from uncultured Candidatus Cloacimonadota bacterium, assembly GCA_964419355.1. Classification (GTDB taxonomy): domain Bacteria; phylum Cloacimonadota; class Cloacimonadia; order Cloacimonadales; family TCS61; genus TCS61. The sequence goes on from CAYQOZ010000104.1 coordinate 4,733, forward strand.
TTTCATAATCATCAATGGTGGAAATTTCAACTGGATTTTCCAACTTTTGATAGCGATTTCCAAATGAAATATTTTTAGATTTGATGCCATCAATTTCAAAATCGATAATTTCATCGTCAAAAAGAGCTACAAACCAGCGAATTGGTCTAGC
>CAYQOZ010000105.1:0-4762 GCA_964419355.1 uncultured Candidatus Cloacimonadota bacterium
GAGACGATTTTAGCAAAATCGTTATTGCCTTTGGGCACATAAATATCAAAGTGTAAAGTTTCAATTTTTTGCCACTCTATTTTTTCTTTCTGAACTTTATTTTTGCCAAAATTGGTTGCCGATAAATTTGAAATAATCAACAAAATAATCAACAAAAAATAACATTTTCTCATAATTTTATTCCAACTTCAAATGCTTCAAAAAAAAATCAATCGAAGGGTTATTAAATTTTAATTTATAGCGTGGATCGAATGATTGATTCTTAGAATCTCGCAATTCTAAATGTAAATGAGAAGGTTTGTTACTGCGCATCAAATTACCTGTTTTCCCGGTTAGAGCAATTTTTGTGTTGGCGTTTACCTCTTGCCCTAATTCCACAAAAACTTCTGAAAGATGAGTATAAACGCTCTCAATTCCTTCTGGATAGAGTATACGCACGGTTTTTCCATATTCGATTTTGGTAGAATCGATTGAGCCGTTTTTTAGTTTTACTTCTACTTTTACCAGATAGTGTGGGTCGTTACTAACTTCTGTAATAATTCCGTAGCTGGTTAGTGGATAAACGGGAGTATTTTCAGGAACAAAAAGGTCAATTCCTTCGTGAATACGGCGTCTTTCAGCAGTTCCACGATTTGTGCCATAATGATCTTGCCATCTATTCCGAAGATATTTTTCAATAAGTTCTTGGAAGGTCAAACCGTCATTAAAAGGCGATTTATATTTGTTGAAAGTATCAATCATTTTTGGAGTCAATACTACTGTTTGTTCACTAATATTTTTTGGAGAAATCATTATTAGTGAATCTCCTTCAACAGTGAGAATGGTTAAATTATCTAGTTTTCTTTGTAGATGATTAATAACAGAAAAACTGATGATATATCCAATCACAATTAATGCAAAAACAACGATTCCAATCTTAGTAGAAAGTTTCATAAAATCCTCAATTTTTTTGCTATTATTTAGAGTGCTGTTTATTTGACAACCGTTTTTTGAAATTTTCATTAATTATGCAGAATTCATAATTTAAAGAAGAATTAAATTTATTGCTTGACTATCTCAAAAAGATAAAAAACAGGTTTACAAGAAGTTTATTAAGGGGTGGATTAATGAAAAGATTTTTGATAGAAATTTCTTATGATGGCACAGATTTTTTTGGGTGGCAAATTCAAAATGAAGGTAGAACTGTTCAGCGAGAAATCGAAAAAGCTCTTGCTGTTATTGCAAAACAAAAAATCAAAGTAACTGGTTCTGGCAGAACGGATTCGGGTGTTCACGCAATTCGTCAATATGCTCATTTTGATTTTCCTATCCAAATGAATACACAACAGATAAAATTTGCCCTAAATATGAAAATGCCTGCAGACATAATCGTGAACAATGTTTACGAAGTTAATGATGATTTTCACGCAAGATATGATGCGAAAGAGCGTATTTACAAATATTACATTACCAAAAAACCAACACCTTTTAATCGGTTTCATAAAACATTTTTGGCGAGGATAAAATTACGAGAAGATGTGCTAAGAAAATGTTTGCCTTATTTTATTGGGAAACACAATTTTACCTCATTTTCTAAATTCAATATTGACGTTCCTAACCATATTTGTGATGTGAAAAAATTTAATTTGAAAATTAATGAGGATGAACTTATTTTTTCGATTTCGGCAAATAGATTTTTGCATAATATGGTACGCAGAATTATTGGAACAGTGCTAAATGTTTCTAATAATAATATTGATCCAAAAATAATTGAAGAACTTTTTATTGCCAAAACTCCAGGAAATAAATTAATAACAACCGCTCCTGCAAAGGGATTGTATCTTTTCAATGTAAAATATCTCAAAAAATTGTAAAGGTAAATTTATAATTTCAAGTTGACAAATTAGTTGTTGATTTCAAATTAAAAAAGGTGAGAAGAAAATGATGAAAAATAAAGTAGAATTTGCTCCAAAATTTAGGATTTATGGCAATTTATAGATTAATGGGAATGGATTATGGAGAGAAACGCATTGGGATTGCTTTGAGCGACCCGATGCGAATAATTTCCAAACCCTATAAAGTTTTGGTAAATGATGAAAGTTTTTTCCAAAATCTCGAACAGATTATTAAAGAGGAAAATGTTGGGGAAATAATTTTAGGTTTACCGATAAATATTGCCGGAGATGATACCAAAAAAACTTTGGAAGTGAGAAATTTCAAAATAAAAATAGAAGAAAAAATTAATCTTGAAGTAACATTTTGGGACGAACGCTACACCTCCACCGAAGCAAATGAACTTTTGAAAAAAATGGGCTACTCACCACAAGAAGGCAGAAAAGTGATAGATAAAATTGCAGCTTCACTGATTTTAAAAGATTTTATGGAAAATAATTGATGAAAAAATTAATCGTTCACATCTCTTTAATTTTATTTTTTACCGTACTCATTTTTCTATTTTCAATAATATTCTCCATCACCGAACTTGATGAAAAAGTTATAGTTATAGAAAAAGGTGATAATGCGATGCAAATCGCCACAATTCTCCAAAATGAAGGAATCATAAAAAATGAGCATTTTTTTTATTACTATGTCAGAATTTTTGGAAACGATAAAAAATTAGATTTTGGTAGCTATCTTTTTGATGGTAAATTTTCGATGTTCGATGTCGCCAAAAAAATTGAAGAAGGAAAAGTAAAATTACGGAAAATCACAATCCCAGAAGGTTTGACGCTAAAAAAAACTTGTCGTGTTCTTTCAGAAAATGGTTTCGGAATGTATCTTAATTTTATAGCTACTTGCAATGATAGCAGTTACGCTAATAGCATCACTGATTTTTCATGTAAAAATTTGGAAGGATTTCTCTATCCAGAAACTTATCATTTTCCCGAAAATGTGAGTGAAAAATTCATCATCTCGCATCTCGTCGAAACTTTTTTAAAACAAACAAAAAATCTAAATTTAAACGAAGAACTCAATTTTTACGACACCATTATTTTGGCTTCAATCGTTGAAAGAGAAGCACGATTAGAATCTGAAAAACCGCTTATTGCCAGCGTTTATCTAAATCGATTGAAAGATAATTATAAACTCCAAGCTGACCCAACAGTTGCTTATGTTTTAGAAGATATGGGTAAAAATAGAAAAAAAATTTATTACAAAGATTTAGAAATTGATTCCCCATTTAACACTTATTTGAATAGCGGATTGCCTCCAACTCCTATTTGTAGCCCGTCTTTAAGCTCTATTAACGCCGTTATTAATCCGCAAATATCTGATTATTATTTCTTTTTTGCGGATGGAAGTGGCGGGCATGAATTTTCCAAAAACTTTAATAATCATCAAAGTAAATTAAACCAAATGAGGAATCATGGAAGATAATTTATTACTTCATTTGGCGATAATTATTTTTGCATCAAAAATTTTGGGTGCAATTTCTAGAAAGTTCAAACAACCACCCGTGATAGGAATGCTACTTTTGGGAGTTGTTTTAGGACCGACATTTCTGAATTTTATCCAAACAAACGATATCATTGAGTGGATTGCAAAATTGGGAGTGCTATTTCTACTATTCGAAGCTGGACTTGAAACGAATGTGAAGAAGATTAAAGAAGAATCAAAACAAGCAATATTGCCAGCTTTGGGTGGAATTATTTTTCCTTTTGGTTTAGGTTATTTTCTCTCTTTTCTGCTTTTAGGAAATCACACTCAATCAATAATTGTTGGAATCATTTTTACGGCAACCAGCGTCAGCGTCAGCGTGATGAGTTTACTTGATATGAATAAACTGAAAGAGATGGAGGGAAGATGTATTGTTAATGCGGCAATTATCGATGATATTGTCGGAATTCTGTTATTGACATTTGTGTTTGGATTTTTGGGTAATTCGTCTCCAGAAGGGGTATCGCTTTCTATCTCATCCATAAAAATATTGTTATTTTTTGTCGTTACAATTGGTGTGGGAATTTTCATTATTCGTCCGTTATTTCTAAATTTGAAAAAAATTCTTTTGGATAATGTTGTAACTTCTTTGGCAATTGCGGTCGTAATGTTATTTGCTTGGTTTGCCGAAGCGACTGGTTTAGCTGCCATTACTGGTTCTTATTTTGCAGGATTATTTTTGGGACAAAGCAATTTTAAACACACTATTCAAACTGGTATTACAAATATCGGGAAATCATTTTTTGTGGATGTCTTTTTTGTGAATATCGGTTTGCAATTTAACCTGTTTAATATCAAAGCTAAACCACTATTCTTAATTGGTTTCATTCTTCTCTCAATTGTTGGAAAAATTTTTGGAAGTGGTTTGGGAGCTAAACTAACTAACTTTGATATGATTCGCTCATTCAGGATTGGAGCAGGAATGGTGCCGCGTGGAGAGGTGGCATTGATTATTGCCAACATGGCACTTGGTAGAAATTTAATTTCTCAAGAGGTGCTTTCTGCCACAATTTTGATGGTTATTTTTAGTGCAATCTTAACGCCGCTACTACTAAATTTTGGTTTTAATAAATTGGGAAAAAGTTCGTTTGGAAAATGAGAAAGATGAAACATTTAAGATATTCAATTTTTGCAGTTTCGGTATTAAGTCTTTAAAAATTTTGTTAGGAGAAATTTATGTGGAAAAAAATTATTGATAAAAATTTGATAGTGATTAACCCAAAAGTAAATACTAAAAAAGAGCTTTTTACAGGAATGTTAGATCATGTTTACGAATATGGTTACATCATTAATAAAAAGCAGTTTTTGAAGGCATTATACGAACGAGAAGAGATGGCAAATACCG
>CAYQOZ010000106.1:0-4594 GCA_964419355.1 uncultured Candidatus Cloacimonadota bacterium
CAGATAAACTTTCATCAGGCGTTTACTTCTACAAACTTGTTGTCGATGGTATTGCGGTGGATACAAAGAAGATGATATTGTTGAAGTAAGAAATCGTTAAATCAATAACCGCTTCGAATGGAGCGGTTTTTTTTATGCTTGCTAAAATATTATTTGACAAAAAAACATCAAAAACAAAGTTCATTCCAGTCGAAGAAAAAGGAGATAATTATGCAACTACACCAAAGATTTATTGAAGTCGCAAAAGCAAACTCGAAGAAAATAGCAATTCACGACATTGCCACCGAGAAAGAAATTACTTACGAGAAAATGCACATCGTTTCGCTGATTTTGGCAAAGAAAATTTCCAAATATAAGAGCAAATATATAGGAATAATGGTGCCAACTTCTGCTGGTTGTATGCTTTCTGTTTTGGGAAGTTTGATGGCGGGAAAAGTTCCGGCGATGATAAATTATTCTACTGGTGCACGCGAAAATGCCATCTACGCTCAAGAAAAATGTTCGTTCAAAACGATAATTACCAGTAAAAAACTTTTGGAAAAAATTAAAATTGAACCGATTGATGGAATGATATTTTTGGAAGATATCGTCGCTTCGTTTTCATTATTAGATAAACTGCCAGCACTATTTAACTCTAAACTTCCGAGCAAGCTTTTAACTCAAAAAATTCACGCAGGTTCCATCGAAGATGAAGCAGTAATTCTCTTCACGAGTGGAAGTGAAAGAGAACCGAAAGCAGTGCAGCTTTCTCACAAAAATATAATGCATAATTTGAATACACTTCCCGCCATGATTGGTTTGACAAAAGACGATATATTTCTTTCAAATTTACCTCTATTTCATGTTTTTGGGACAACTGCCAATTTCTGGCTTCCACTCATAATGGGTGCTACTTTGGTAACTTATCCTAACCCGTTGGACTACAAAATTATTTGCAAATTGGCGAAAGATTACAAAATTACCGTGCTGGCTGGAACTCCTGCTTTTTATCACGGTTATTTGAAAAAGTCTCGAACAGGAGATTTTAGTTCAATTCGATATGCATTATCGGGTGCAGATGTTTTGACTAAACAGCTTTATGATGGCTTTTTGGAAAAGCATAATTTAAAACTTTACAATGCTTACGGCACCACTGAAACAAGTCCAGCAATCACGATTAGCACACCAGAAAATAATAAATTTGGTAGTGTTGGAAAAGCGTTAGATGGCGTTCAAATAGAAATTCGTGATCGTGAAACCGATGCCGTTCTAGAAAACGGTAAAGTTGGAAAAATTTATGTGAAAGGCGATAATGTGATGATTGGATATTTGGGCGATTTAGAAGAAACATCACGCAGTATTCACAACGGTTGGTATGATACTGGTGATATGGGAATGATGGATGATGATGGTTTTTTGTGGCATAAAGGTCGTCTCAAAAGATTTGTAAAAGTTGCTGGTGAAATGGTTTCACTCGTAAAAGTGGAAGAAATTCTTACCGAAGTTTTGCCTGAAGGCGTAATCTGTTGTGTTGTTGATGTACCTAATCCAACTAAAGGAGCAGATGTAGTTGCTGCGGTTACAACTGGCGAATTCGATAAGAAAAAAGTTCTCAAACAAATGAAGAAAAACTTGCCTTCGATTGCAGTTCCTAAAGAATTTTACATTATCGAAGATATTCCAATGATGGGTAGTGGCAAAGTAAATTTCCGTGAAGTGGAAGCAATTTGCCGAGAACGACAGAAAAATGGAACAAAATAGCAATTAGAAGAAGTTAGCCAAAAAATCTCTTTCCGAAACAAAAGTTTCGGAAAGAGATTTTTTGTTGATATTATTCTTCTTTTCGTGTCTTCGGGATAGATGCTATTTTAATAAACTAAATCCGGTTGGATACTGAAAAACTCTCAAACCAAATTCTGGAACAACAGCGACAAGATGGTCAAAAATATCAGCTTGAATTGCTTCATAATTTGCCCATTCGATATCATCAACAAAAACATAAATCTCAATGGGAAGTCCAGTTGAATTTGGTGCTAATTGCCTGATAAGAAAAGTCATATTTTGCATTACATTTGGATGAGCTTTCAGATATTCGTTGATATAAGCTCGAAAAGTTCCAATATTTGTGAGATTTCTTTTATTAATAATCTCAGATGTATCAACTTTTTTATTATGCTCGGAAATGTCTTTATTTTTGGAAATTAAATAAGTTCGAAGTAACTCAAACTTTTCAAATTTTTTCAGCATCTTCTCATCCACAAATTTGATGCTGGAAATATCAATATTAATTGCACGCTTGATTCTTCTTCCACCAGATTGCTGCATTCCTCTCCAATTTTTAAAAGTTCCATCAATTAATTTATGAGTTGGAATTACAGAAATAGTTTTGTCCCAATTTTGGATTTTTATGGTATGCAAAGCAATATCGATAACATTTCCATCAGCGCTGTAATGCGGGACAGAAAGCCAATCACCGATTTTAATCAAATCGTTAAAAGAGATTTGTAAACTTGCCATAAGCGAGAGAATTGTATCTTTGAAAACAAGTAGTAAAACGGCGGTCATCGCACCTAAACCGCTTACAAAAATCCAAGGAGATTTTCCCATTAAATTTCCTAAAATAATAATGATACCGATAATATAGAAGAAAATTTTGAGAATTTGCAAATAACCTTTGATTGGTTTATTTTTTGCTCTTCTCGTCGTGAGATAAATATCATTTACCGCCGAAATTAGAGAAGAAATTGCCAAGATTGAGAATAAAACAATTAGAGATTTTGAGACTCTTTCAATGGGCATTTGGAATTTTTCGAACAACCCAGCTGAAAAATAGATAATTATTAGTGGAACGATGTAACTGATTTTATGAAATATTTTATGTTCTAATAATTTATCGTCCCACAAAGTTTTTGTTTTTTTACTTAATTTAAAAATCACTTTTATCAAAATTTTTCTGGTGATAAAATGGGTTACAAATGCAATTAAGAAAATTCCCACAAATGCAATAAACTGTGCTTGCACCTGCGTTACACTCAGAAATTTTTCAATTGAGTTAATAATATCCATAATTTATATCCTCTAAAAAATCATTTTTTTATTTCACGAAAGTAGTTCCACAAAATTACGATAATATGTCAAAAGATTTTTCGTAACTTCTTTTTTTATATTTGATAAATATTATTTCAAAAATCTTTGTGGGTCAAAACTTTACCTTCCTCATTCAGCCAACTGTATTTCACTTCTCCCACGAAAATGGTGTGATCACCACTTTTTATTTGAGTAATTACTTTGCACTCAAAATTTGCTTTTGCATCTTTTAAAATTGGAAATTTTGCCAATCTTCCTGCAAACCATTTTACTTTGGTTTCAGCAAATTTGTTACAATCTCTTCCAGAAAGTTCTCCACAAAATTTAGCAATTTTTACCATTTTGGCAGTCGGAAATGACAAATTGAAAAATCTAATGTTCTGTAAACATTGATGAGAATAACGCGAATGTCCAATTGAAATTGCAAACATCGGTGGATTGGTGGAAGTGCGCATAAACCATTCAATTGTTATCATATTGAATTTTCCATTTGTATCTTGCACTATTGCTAATACTATTTTAGCCGGATGTTTGATAGCTTCTTTTGTCTCTATAAATTTTGTTCTTTTCATAAAATCCTCAATTTTTTATTTATCGAGATCTAACAAACTAAATGGAGCAAATAAGGCAATAAAAAAAATGGGATTTATACTAAACTACAAAATTTTGTTGACTCCGAACTATCTAATTTTAATTTGCCAAAAAATCTATAAGGAGTAGAAAATGAAGAAGATAGCAGTAATTATTGTGGTGTTTAGTCTCTTAATGTTAAGTTGTGGAAAAAAGGAATCGGTAAACGAAAATATAACAGAAATTGTTTTTTGGCAAGCGATGGGCGGACCGCTCGGAGATGCTCTTGCTGAATTGGTTGAAAAATTTAATGACACGCATCCAGAAATTCATGTAAAATCAATAAATATGGGAAATTACACAGCACTTTCTCAAAAATTAATGGCTTCTATTCAGACGGGAAATCAGCCAGATATTGCTCAATCTTTTGAAGCGTGGATTGCAAAATATGTGGAAGGCGATGTCATTACTCCAGTCGAAGATTTTATTGCAAATGATTCTACTTTTGCTGATGAAGATTTGAAAGATTTCTATCAAGTATTTTTAGATTGCAATACGATGAGTGGAAAACTTGTTTCGTTTCCATTTAACAAAAGTGTACGAGTGCAATATTACAACAAAGATATTCTTTTCCGAAATGATATGGACAAAAATAAGCCACCGAAAACTTGGGCTGAGTTTAGAGATAATTGTAAAAAACTTACGCAAGATACTGATGGCGATGGTAAAATTGATCAATTTGGAACAACTGTGAAAATAAGTGCGTGGCAGTTTGAAAACCTACTTTTACAAGCTGGCGGTGAAATTATGGATAAAGAAAATACAACAGCGTTATTCAATAGCAAAGCGGGTATTGAAGCTTTGGAATACTTTACCAATATTCTCAATATTGACAAAACAGGTTACCTTTCCCCAGGTTATGAAGGTCAGAAGGATTTTACCGCTCAAAAAGTTGCAT
>CAYQOZ010000107.1:0-4583 GCA_964419355.1 uncultured Candidatus Cloacimonadota bacterium
AAAACCATTAATGAACTGACACCAAAGCTGATTGTCATATAAATTCCATTGATGAAAGCAGGATGTTCAGAATCTGTGTCTTGCACAAGTGCGAGCAATACAGGACCCGAAGCGAAGAGAAAAAATCCCATTATCACGAGAAGTGGAATCATTAAATTTCCATTTGTGGAGATAAATATCCACATCAAAAGAGGGTTGATAATTGAGGTAATTAGTAAGATGTTTTTTCTGCCAAATTTATCTGAAATAGACCCTGCAAAGAAAGTGCCAATTGCTCCCGAAAATTGTAAAATTGCCAGTGAAATTCCAGCTAACCATAAGCTATTTCCTTGTTTTGTTAAAAATGTGGGAAGGTAGAGCGTGAGTGATAATTTCATTGCTGCTCTAAAAATAGTAATGCCGAAAATTATGCCAAAAAATGGAATTAGTTTTTTGAATGTTTCTTTAGCACCGACCTCTTTTTTATTTTTTTGAAAACCCTGATTTATGTTGATGTTTCGTAGCTTTAAATAAAGGATAAAAGATGCGATAATTCCGATTGGCATCACTCGCCAAGAATTTTTCAAACCCCACCACGAAATGACAGCAGTAATTAAAAGTGGTCCTAAAGTTCGGGCAATTTCACCACCTAACATGTAGTAACTCATTCCTTTACCTGTTTCATCTCCTGCAACATGTTTAATCATAACAGGTGTCGGAACATGAAAAAGTGTACTGCTAATTCCAGCGACAAATAACAAAATTAGTAAAATGGGATAGTTAGAAATAGATCCCAACAAACTCATTGTGATTGCTGTAATTGCGGGCGTCAGAATAATGAAATAACGAACACAGATGCGATCTGCCATTAAGCCAACGAATGGGTTTAAGAGCGATGGGATTTTTCTGATAACATCTAAAAGTCCTGCCATAGAAAGTGAGATGCCTAATTTATCTATGAGGAGAGGTAAAATTGGTGCTAGAAAAGCTGTGAACATATCATGTGATAAATGTGCAAATGAAATGGTCAGCACCTTTCCAATTTCAAATTTTTTCTTCATATAATTTTAGAAGTATTTCGACTATAGAATTATTTTAATTCACCCTTTTTGTAAGCATCGTAAGCTTCTTTTACGGTCATTTCGCCAGCACCGATAAACACTTTTGTGCCTGTTTGATTGACAACTGCCGCCGCATTTCCGCCTGGTCCATTTCCTGTGATAAGAACATTAATATTGTATTCAGACATTTTTTGAGCCGTTTTTGGCCCCGCACCGTGTGCTTCGTTGGCGATTGCACGATTATTATAAGTTTCAATTTTTTCAGTTTCTTCATCATAAATAAAGAAAAATTCTGTTCTTCCAAATCTTGGATCCATTTTAGAACCCCATTCTGTTCCTTTTGCTGTTAGTAAAATTTTCATTTTTCCTACTCCTATTTGTTTTTTATTTTTTCCCAACTATTTTTCAAAATTTTGGTAATTTTGCCATTATCAAACTCGATGATTGTTTTACCCATTGTCATTGCTTTTGTAAAATTTTCATCGTACGGAATATTGGCGATAAAATCAATTTTTTCATTTTTCAGAAATCGCTTAATTTCAGTTGTTTTTTGATGATTTATATCCGCTTTATTGATAATGCATCCAGCTTTTATTTTGAATTTTTTAACAAGTTCATAAACTCGTTTCAAATCGTGAATACCAGAGACAGAAGGCTCCGTAACAAGTACCACATAACTTGCTCCCGAAAGGGAAGATACCACAGGACAACCAATTCCGGGTGAACCATCAATAATGATGATTTGTTTGTTTTCTTTTTCTGCTAGTATTCTTGCTTCATTTTTTACTTTTGCAACTAATTTACCAGAATTATCAGCTCCAATATTAAGTTTAGCGTGTACCATTTTCGTGTCAGTTTTGATTTTTGAAATGAAACAATTTCCCACATTTTGTTCTCTCATTATAATTGCACCGGCGGGGCAAATTCTTGCACAATATCCGCAACCTTCACAATCGAGAGGTTGAACGATGTATTGGTTGTCAATAATAGGAATTGCATCAAATTTGCAAATGTCAGCACATTTTCCACATTTAATGCATTTTTTTTGGTTAATTTCAGCGAGTAATCCGCTATAAAAATCTGTGGAAATTTCCCAATTTGGTTGCAAAAGAAGATGCATATCGGCAGCATCTACATCGCAATCTGCTACGATTATATTTTCCCCACCCAAGTAAGCAAATGAGGCAGTTATGGAAGTTTTCCCGGTTCCTCCTTTTCCTGAAATTATAACGATTTCTTTCATAATGCGTTTTCCTGCTGATGTTTAGTAATGAAAGTAATTATGTTCTCAAATTCTGTTTTCACTTCCGCAATTTGATTATAGAGAAGTTTTCCATCAGAATAGAGTTCGGCAATTTTCCTCATGTTGGGAATTTTTGCAATGAGTGGAATTTTATTTTCGATACAATAGTTTTCTACATTATTATTGCCAATTCCAAATCTATTGATAATTACGCCGGCTTCTTTTTTTAACTCTTTTATTGTTTCCACAGCGAGTTTTAAATCGTGCAACCCAAATGGGGTTGGTTCTGTCACGAGGAGGACTAAATCAGCATTTTTTGTGGCTTCAACTACTGGACAGGAAGTTCCGGGCGGAGCATCAAAAATTTTGATTGTTTTATCTGAAATATTTTTATCAACATAAGCTAAAGTCTGTTTAATAAGTGATACCGCTTGTTCTTCACCGATAACGAGTTTACTCTCGATAAAATCTAATTTTTCAAGTTTGTGATGTTTCAATTCACCCATTTTTTTTTGTTTCATAGGCAGAGATTTGGTTGGGCAAAGTTCGCTGCAAGCATAACAACCGTGACACAATTCAGGAAAGACCATAATTATCTCACCAAGTTTCATCACGGCGTTAAAGTTGCATACTTTCTGACAATTTCCACAAAGAATGCATTCATCTTTTTTCCATTCAGGAATCATTTTTAATTTATCTTCTTGATGAATTAACTCGCCCTCAATAAACAAACCAGAATTAGGTTCTTCCACATCCAAATCGGTTAAAACAATGTTTGATGTTTTGGCGATAAGAGACGCTAAATTTGTGGAAATGGTAGTTTTTCCTGTTCCGCCCTTTCCACTTGCAATTGCTATTTTCATTAATTATTTAATGATCACAACTATGTTTTCCGCCACAAAGATTTTTACCAGATTTCAATCCTTCTGAAATATAAATTTCTACAAGTCCTTTGAGGTTATCTGAGCTTAATCCGATAATTACTTCAATATTATTTTCAGTAAATAAATTTTGTGCTCTCGTTCCCATTCCACCAGCAATAATCGTATCACAGCCCAATTCTCGTAAAAAAGCCGGGTGTGAACCAGGCTCGTGTGGTGGTGGCGTTACAAATTCTTCTTTGATAATTTCATTGTTTACAACTTCATAAATTGCAAATTTTTGACAGTGTCCGAAATGTGCACTTAATGCTCCATTTGTTGTTGGAATTGCGATTTTTTTGTTCATTTTGTTTCTCCTATTTTTCTGTTTTTTTTATTTCTACAGCATTTTCCATGACCAAAATTTCCAGCCATGTCGATTAAATTTGTGGAATCGCAAGCTGGACACTTTGTAATATTTTTTTCAAAAGTTATATTGAACATATGTCCACAAGAATTGCATTTTATTATGTTTCCTCGAAAATGAATGTTTCCGCCATCAATTTGGAGATACTTACCTTCTATAATGAATTCGGCGATTTTTTTACGAGCTCTTTCAATTAATCTACTAAATGTAGGACGAGATATTTCCATTTCAATGGCTGCTTCAGAGTGTTCCATATCGAGATGATCAGCCAATCGAATTGCTTCGTATTCATCTAATGAAAAGTTTACTTCCGATAATGTACGAATAGGCATTCCCACAGGTTTAAACCCACAATAAAGTGGTGGTTGTTTGACAATTCTCTTTTTTTCAGGTCTCGACATACTAGCTCCTTAAATTTTCTGCAGACAGAATTATGAACATATGTTCATATGTCAAGGAAAAAAATTATCTCGAAATGTGTTGAGTGTTTTGTTTGAAGCTGACGAATTTATATATCTGGGTTTAGAAGTTCAAAAGCTTGTGAATTACTAATGATAATATCAAAAAGGGAAACATGTAATTCTTGAATCATTTTTTATCCTTCAGATATTTTTGTTCAAAATCCGTTTCATCGCCAAATTTCGCAAAATCTTTCTGGTGTTCAGGTTCTTCAAAATTTTCATCTTTTTCGTGTTTAATGCCACACCAATATTTTTCAGTCTCACCGGTAATTTTAACGGCATAAGCTAAAATCCCATTTCCATAACCACAATACATACATCGTATTTTGTCTAAAAATGAAAGATAACTTAATTTGTGTCGATCTATCTTTACATATTTTTTTCTGCTCACGATGGGAATTTTGTAGAGTCGGAAACAAATTTGGTGATAAATTTCTAAACCGATATCAAAAACAATAAAAAATATAAACATTCCCCAAATAAATGGAATCGAGATGATGTGTCGCAATTCTCTTTCTGGATGTTTTTTGAAGTTCATAATTTTCTCCTAAA
>CAYQOZ010000108.1:0-4547 GCA_964419355.1 uncultured Candidatus Cloacimonadota bacterium
GCGAAGGAGTAGAAAGTATAGTTAACCCATTCGATCTTTATGCGATTGAAGAAGCAATTCGCTTGAAAGAGGCAAACGGTGGAAAAATCACCGCTATTAGCATGGGACCACCACAGGTGGAAAGTGCTCTTCGTGAAACTGTAGCAATGGGTGTAGATGAAATAATTCTTCTTTCTGACAGAAAATTTGCCGGTGCAGATACGCTCGCTACCAGCATTGTTCTTTCTGAAATGATTAAAAAAATGGAAAATGTTGACATCATTTTATTCGGTCAGCAAGCAATTGATGGCGACACCGCACAAGTTGGACCAGGTGTTGCTACATTTTTAAACATTTCCCAAACTTGTTTTGTGAAAAATATTGAAAAAATAGAAAAGGGCAAAATTATTGTCGAGCGCTTGATGGAAGATGGCTTTGATAAAATAGAAATGTCATTGCCGGTTGTACTTTCAGTTGTGAAAGAAATAAATACCCCCAGGCTACCATCTTTGCGTGGAAAAAGGAATGCCAAAAAAGCAGAATTAAAAACCGTTACGGCAGATGAACTCCAGCTTGATGAAAAAATAATCGGTTTGAATGGCTCTCCAACACAAGTGGTCAAAATATTTACCCCAAAACACCATAAAAGTGGTGAAAAACATGAAGTTGAATCAACAAAAGCAGCGGACATTATATTCCAAAAAATTAAAGAGCTACAGTAGATGAGTTACCCAAATATCAGCCCCACAATCTTAAAACTAGGCAGTTTAGAAATTCGTTGGTATGGCGTTTTATATATTATTGCCTTTATTGTTTGTTTCATTTTTTTGAAAAAACTATTTAGGTTTCGTGGGGTAAATCTCTCAAAAGAAAAATATGATAACCTCTTATCTAACATTATGTTAGGTGTAATCATCGGAGGACGACTCGGGTATGTAATTTTTTATAATTTGGGCTATTATTTTCATCATCCATTAGAAATTATTTTACCTATTAGTTTTACAAATGGTTTTGCATTTACCGGTTTTCAAGGAATGTCTTTTCACGGTGGTGCACTTGGCGTCATCATTGCGGGGCTGATTTTCTGTAAAAAAAATAAATTAAATTTTTATCAACTCGCCGACACAACCGCACCACTTGTTGCGATTGGTTTGGGCTTAGGGCGAATTGGCAATTTTATAAATTGTGAACTTTGGGGCAGAGTTACCACGAAACCGTGGGGTATGATTTTCCCAAATGGTGGTGATTTTCCACGTCATCCTTCTCAACTTTACGAAGCATTCTTGGAAGGATTGCTACTTTTTGTTATTTTGCTGTTCATTCTAAAAAACACTCGCAAAAATGGTGTTGTTTTTTGGAGCTTTATCGGATTTTATGGGATTTTTCGTTTTCTCGTCGAATTTGTACGCGAACCAGATGAACACCTGGGTTTCTTTTTGGTAAATTTCACGATGGGACAAATTTTAAGTTCGTTTATGGTTGCATCGTCAATTATCGCATTTATTCTACTTTGGAAGAATGAAAAATAGTCTTTTTTATCTTTTAACCTTTTCTGTTTTGATGAGTAGCTGTGCTATTTTACTAAAATCAAATGGTGTGCAAAAAAGCGAACAACTGCAAAAACATCTACAAAATTGGCAGCACTTTCGTATTGATGGAGTTATCAAAATTAACCATAAAAATTTAGTGCTTCGTAAAAACATTACCCTTCGTAAAAATGAAAACATTCTTCGATTAGATATTTTTGATGCTGGTTTTTTGGGGTTAAACCCAACCCCATTTCTTTCCGTTTACCTCGATTCTACGCTCATTATCAGAAATCCAAATAATCTTGCAATTCCCTTGACAACTAAAGAGGATTTTCTCTTTTTTGGGGAAATTTCGGAATTAATAAAATATCAAAATGAAATTATCACCAATAAAAAAGTGAAAATCAATGATTATGAGTTCAACTTTACTGAAAATTATGAAATTGATCAAATCGTGAAAAATTCTAATTTGGTAAAATTTTATTATGCAGAGTTCCTCACTTCAATTGCCTTCAAAAATCATGAATCTGTGGTCGCAGAAATATCAATAGACACCATTAATCTTAATAAACCAAATATTCCAAAATTAAAGTGAATAAAAAAATAATTATCCCAAATGCAATTACTGGATTAAGCTTAATTTCTGGTTTAACAGCACTCCATTTTACCTTTGAAAACAGCTTTATTTTAGCAGCGTGGTTAATTGCCTTTTCTATGTTGTGCGACGGTTTGGACGGTAAAATTGCGCGTTTATTAAACGCTCAAAGTAGGTTTGGTGCTCAATTTGACACGCTTTCTGATTTTGTTACTTTTGGGGTCATTCCCGGTTTTATGGTTTACAGATATAAACTTTCTGAACTTTCTACTATCGGCATTATCATTGCCGTTTTCTATGTTTTTGCGGGAAGTTATCGCTTAGTTCGATTTACTTTAAAAAATCACCAAGACAATCATAAAAAACAACCTTTTATCGGACTTCCTATTCCGGCCGGAGCAGGTATTATTGCTTCATTTATTATTTTTGATAATTATCAAAGTCTCTCTGCCCACTTTTTTTTGATTACCACCTTTTTCGCCGGACTCCTCATGATAAGTCAAATTGAATACTTACCTCTTGAAAAAGGAAAAAAACTAACTAATGAATCTAAGTTTTTTATTGCTGCGGCGATAATTAGCCTGCTGTTTGTAGTCAAATTTTCCTATTTTGTTTTTGGATTGTGGATTTCTTTATATATTTTATATGGAATCGTACGACAAATTATTTTGTTTGTAAATAAAATGCGTAATTAACTCACAGCATTAACACTACGACCATTTATTCGCATTATTGTTTTATCTTTTCGTTGACAAACAATTCGCTATTCTTTTTAGTGTTTTCATGTTGCAGTATGAGAAGAACTAAATCAATTTTTAGATATAAGCAGGAGAAAGGAGTTTAAGATGTCAATTTTTAAAGATAATTATTTTACAAATGACAGCTATTCTTTACGAACAGAAAGGTTGAAAATTTTACAGAATTACATTCAAGATTGGGCAACTCAACTCGCCATACCAGAATATTTGGTTTTGTGGGCAAATTCTGCATTTGACCATTGGCAACAATCTCTCGAAAATTCACAAAAGATGAAAAAACAAAAAAGAAAACTTTTTCAACAACAAAAAGATACAGATATTGCTACTTTCAAGTTTTACCTTAAATGCAAAAAACTACTCAAGTCACAACTTATTGACAACATTAAATTGCAAGAAAAACTCGGGATTGATGATTATTTTCCACGAAAAATAGATGAAAAATTTATTGTAATTAAAAAATTATTGGATTTTTCAAAAACTGAACATATTTTGGCAACTAATTTTGTGGAAAAATTAACCGAATTATATAAAAAATCGCAAGATATTCATTATTCTGTAAAAAAATTAGATTCAAAAAATAGTGAAAAGTCTTTAGCTTTATTTTATGATGATGCTAAAAAACTAAGAACAGTCTACGCTTGGGTCATGATGTATTGGGAGGTTGACCAACCGTATTTAGTACAACTTGGATTTGCCGTAAAATCAAGCAAAAAGGAAGATTAAAGTGTCGAAACATCTGATAAATTTGTTTTTTCCAAAAACCTGTTTTTCGTGTGAGGTTAGATTACTAAAAAATGAAAAAAACATTTGCACAAAATGTGAAAATTCACTCCAGTTTCTCTCAGAAATGCCACCAAATAACAATTCTTATTTTGATAAAATAGTTTCGCTTTTCCCATTTAATTCTGTTTCAAGAAAATTGATTCACGCTTTAAAATATAATGAACTTAAGATAGTTTCACAATTTTTCGCAGAAAAATTTAAAGTTTACTATAACCTAAATTATCCATTTAATGAGATTGATTTTATCGCACCGGTTCCACTTCATTTAGTAAAAAAACGTGATCGTGGATTTAATCAGGCAGAAATTTTAACGAAAGAAATTGCAAAAATAATGACTTGGCAACATGCACCTATTTTGATAAAAAGAACTAAATTCACCAAAACTCAAACAAAATTAAGCAAAATTCAAAGAGAAAAAAATGTAGCAAACGCTTTTAAAATTAACAAAAAATATTCCGTCACAGATAAAAACATTCTTATTGTAGATGATGTTTTCACAACGGGTTCCACCTTAAATTCCATAGCAAAAACTTTACAAAAAGAAAAACCTAAAAACATTTTTGCCCTAACCATTATGAGAGCGTAAAACTTACACCTAACTTCTTGCCTTGACAATAGAAAGACTGTTTAGATTTTAACACAAAATAGTATTTTAGGGAGATTATATAAATGCAGGTGGAGCTAAAAACAGAACAGACAAACGAAATGGTAGATCGAATTGCAAAATATTTGGTACAAAAAAAAATGGCTGCACCGGCAATTATTACCATTGAATCTTTGCGTCCATTGAGCCGAATTGGTAGTCAAGTTTTATACTTTTTAGCACCTTTCGCCGAAATAATTTTTAATGCGGAAGAATATCAAAAATTTGCCCTGCTGTTGGAAGATCAAAAAAATATAAAA
>CAYQOZ010000109.1:0-4540 GCA_964419355.1 uncultured Candidatus Cloacimonadota bacterium
GCGAAAGTTTTTCAAAAAGCAAAAGAATCGAATCACGCACTTGTGTTTCCAATTTTCCCGTGGGCTCGTCTGCAATTAATAGTTGCGGATCGTTCATCAAAGCACGCGCAATTGCCACTCTTTGTTTATCTCCTCCACTAAGCATATTCACGCGAATATCATCTTTCTGTTGCAAACCCACCGTTGCCATCAACTGTTGCGTCTTCTTTGCATCAATCTCTTTTTTGGCAAAAATAAGTGGTAATTCGATGTTTTCTTTCACTGTAAGCGATGGAATTAAGTAGAATTTTTGGAAGATAAAGCCAATGTTTTCGCGTCTAATTTTTATCAGTTGTTTCTCTTTGAACTTGGTAACATTTTCTTCATTTATAAAAAGTTTTCCGTCGGAAGCTACATCGAGACAACTAATCAAATTCATCAGTGTAGTTTTGCCAGAACCAGAAGGACCCACAATTGAAACAATTTCTCCACTTTTGATAGCAAAATCGATACCATCGAGTGCTTTCACTGTTTCTGTGCCGCGTTGGTAGTGTTTTTTCAGATTTTGCACTTCAATTAAAATTTTCATACATCATCCTCCTTTATGCTGCCATCTTCGATGTGGATGTGTCGCTTGGCTTGTTTACCAAGTTTTTTATTGTGCGTTGCCACCAAAATTGTCATCTTCTCTTTCGCATTAATCTCTTTCAATAAATCGAAAATATTTTGAGCATTTTTCGTATCGAGATTTCCGGTTGGTTCGTCTGCCAAGAGTATTTTGGGATCATTTACCAATGCCCGTGCAATTGCTACGCGTTGCATCTCTCCGCCTGAAAGTTCTTTTGGAAAATGGTTTATTCTTTTTTCTAATCCCATTTTGATGAGCAAATTTTTTGCTTTCTTTTCCGCATCTGCATCTTTCTCTTTTTTGAAATGAAGTGGCAACATCACATTTTCTAACGCTGTCAAAGTTGGCACAAAAAGGAAATCCTGAAAAACGATGCCAATATTATCTCTTCTGAATTTTGGGAAATCCTTTTTCTTCATCAAATTAAGGTCATTTTTCATTATTTTCAGCTTTCCCTTCGAGATGCCATCGAGACAACCGAGTAAATTCAACAGGGTAGTTTTGCCAGCACCGGAATGTCCCATAATTGAAATGAATTCACCCTCTTCTATTTTTAGCGAAATATCTTTGAGGGCATGAATTTTCTCTGCTTCGGAATGATATATTTTGTCCACATTCACTATTTCGATAACCATTTTACTCTCCACTGCGAATTGCTTCGATTGGTCTCATATTAGCGGCACGAAAAGCTGGGTAAATCCCCGAAATCAAACCTAACACAACTGCACCAATTTGAGTAGAGAAAATTAATTTTGCATCAATATAGATAAGTTTTCCAGCTGGTGCGTAAGGCAAAAGTGCTTTCACAAAATATTCTACTAAATTCCCGGCAAGCACCGCCATCACACTTCCCAAAACCCCGCCGATCAAACAGATAAAGATTGTTTCGTACCAAATTAATCTGAAAATATCAAGATTACTCGCACCAATTGCTTTCATCACACCAATCTCTTGGGTTCGCTCAAAAACGCTCATTAAGATAGTATTGATGACCCCAACTATTGCCACAAAAATAGCAATAATTGCAACTGATGTTACCAAAATTTGAGCAGAAGAGATCAATCCCATAATGGTGCCTTTCACTTGCGCCATACTAATAACTTGAATGCTTGCTTCATCGTAAAGATCTTCTTCAAATTGCATTAAATCGCTCAATTTCTTTAGTTTAATGCCAATTCCAGTAATTTTATTTGGAAGCTCAAAAATGCGTTGAGTACTTTTCAGTGGCATAAAAATCACACCATCATCTTGCGTACCAGTGCGTTCAAATATTCCCACCACTTTTAGAATTTGCTCTTTTCCAGGAATGAAAATCATATCGCCAACTTCGCGTTGTTCCAATTCTGCCGCTTCGTAACCAATAATCACTTCATCTGCATCTTCATCAGTAAACCAATCGCCAGATTCAAATTTTGACCAAGGTTTCAAAACTAGGTAGGAATCCAAAATCCCCATATACATTGTAAATCCGCTGCTTCCTTCTTTTTCGGCATTGTAAATAGTCGTCATCAATTGTGGGGTAATTTGGTCTATGCGTTCATCTTGCACAATGCGATTGTAAACATCCTCTTCCATATAGCGCATTCCACCGCCACCCTTTAGCATTAATGTAGCAGCTTCGTACGGACAACCCTTCGCTGTAACCAATACTTGATAACCCATTTTATCCACATCGTTATTTAGTGCCAATTGATAACCACTATTGAAACCTAACAAACTCACCAAAACTGCTACTGCAACGGAAACACCAGCTATTGTTAGAAGTGACCGAATTTTCTTTCTTTTTAGATTTTTGTAAGCAATTTTTAAAAGTCTCATTTTATCTCCACTGATTTTCCAAGTAGAATAATCTTCCCGTTACTCATAAAACCTTCACCTTCGATGACTACCTCGTGTCCCATTTTATTTGGAATGGCAAAGCCAGATGGACCAATATTGATGTAAAGTTCGCCGAAATCATCATTGGCAAAAAACCAACAGCCCGCCGGACAGACTTCTTTTATCTTCCCTTCAATCAAAACAGTTTTATTCACATAATTTGCTGGGTTTTCGAGCATTTGCTTAATTGTTATTTTTGGTGCATTTCCACTAAACGGTTCACCAAAAAATTCACTTTTTCCACAACTGATAATTACAAATAACATTACCATCATAAGAATCATATTTTTTTTCATTTCTTCTCCTTGTTATTGGCTATTTTTGTTACTAATTTCTTTTTCAAATTGAAAATATTTCAATAAAATTAGATTTTTGTTTAAGCCACGCACAATATTATTGAAATCGTCATTATACTTTTCTGATGGTGAAGTTAATTTATTTATTTTGCTGTCTCTTTTGGCGTGAAATAGATTAAAATCTGCAAGCGTGAGACCGATAAATTGTTTTGTAAATTCTTTATTACGGAATCTTTTAGCGTGCGGTGAAGAAATTTTTTGAATGAAAAAATTGATTATCTTACCATCTAAATCGGTTGCCAAAATTAATTGCATGCCACCAAAAATTCCTTTCTGATTTACACCGTGAACCCGCCCGATAATCTCTTTTCCATGTAAAATTGTGTAATAGGAATAATCTACAGAAAGTGCTTCGTATTTTGGATTTAACACATCATGAAGCTCCATCTCAATTTTGTCAGCAAGTTCTTTCCCACCTCGACTTTCAATGCTGATGTATTCCGTTTTGTAACCGGTAGAATTTGGAAAAATTCGTTTCACATCGCGATCGGGATCATTCAGGGAGCAACCCACAGCACCGAAAACAATTTGGACAAAATTGAACGCCAATAATAGTAAAATTATTTTTTTCATTCTCTCTCCTTAGCCAAAAAAATGAATTTGGCACAATATTCTATTTTCTTTCAGCTCATATAAAGTGCTGAAGGTAATGGTTTCATGTAATTTGTAAGCACCACCAAAATTCCAATTAGATGCTTTATCAAAATACTTATATTGAACGATTAATTTCAAATCTTGAAATGCAAAAGGGGTATAATCCCACTCGCTAAAACCACTCACTGTTTCGGTATTACCATCGTAGCCAAACGCTATTTCATTCATAAATTTAAAGTCAGCATATTCGTATTGTAATTCAAAACCAATTTGTTTTTTTAAAATTTTCATACTGCTCGAAAGAGGATAGGTAGCCATCCCCATCGATTTATGAATCTTACCATAAAGGGCAGAAACAGCAAATTGTAAACTTTTTGTAGAATTCGTGTTGATACGACTACAAAAGAGGTATCCATCTTTTTGAATTGCCATTCCACTGCCAATTTGAGCAGTAAATTCATAATCAAAATTATTCCAAAAATTACGATAACCAACACCCCAATCTTGTTTGAAACCTACATTTTTCATTGCATTAGTTTGCCAAAAAGTAGCGTGTGTATCTTTCACTTTTTCAATTCCAAAAGCAGGTGCAAAATGTCCTAAGCGAATGAACTTTCCCAAACCTAATTTGTATTCTAACCACGCGTTATGAACTTCTATAGTTGTTGTTTCTTTCTCGAAATTATGAGCAATTCGTAATTGTAAATCTGCGGTAAGAAAATCACCGTAATCATTGGAGTGTTTTCCAAAATACTCGAAGCCAATTGAGTTTTGATGATGCATCGTTTCGGTGAAAAAATCACCACCATAACCACCAATCAAATTGAGTTCTTTGTTGATGATAATCTCATCTGCAAATACTGTCATGTTCATAAGTAAAATCAGCAGAAATGTGTTTTTTTTCATGTTACTTTGCACCGCAACAGCTTTTTCTTCGCGGTCTTGTTGTTTTTTTCTTCTCTATTTTCTTAGGTGTATTTTCATCTATAATGATAAACTTTCCGGGAATCATATCCATCCAACAACTCCACTTAATTTCACCTACTTTTTCGGGTGTAAATTCGATAATTTGCTCACCCTCTTTGAGGTCAAATTTCATCTCGTA
>CAYQOZ010000110.1:0-4539 GCA_964419355.1 uncultured Candidatus Cloacimonadota bacterium
TTGCTACTTCTGGTTTAGAAATGTCTCAAAACAGTTTGCGTCTTAGCTGGACACGCGAAGAAGTTGATGAAAAACTTCATAACATCATGATTGCAATTCATGAACAGTGCGTTAAATATGGCACAGAAGGTGATTTCATCAATTATGTAAAAGGTGCAAATATCGCCGGATTTATCAAAGTTGCTGATGCAATGATTGATCACGGTATTGTATAAATTAGAATACTAAAAAAAAATAAAAGCCTACAAAATTTGTAGGCTTTTACTTTTTTGTTAACAAAAAAACTTTACTTAAAATGCAGTTTTCAAAAATATGATTTTATCAAAATTCGGAGGTATAAATGAGTCAGCACATTTCGGAATCGGCTCAAGTTGGAAAAGGAACCAAAATCGGTTTTAATTGCGTGATTTTAAATAATGTAATAATTGGAAAAAATTGCTTAATCGGGCACAATGTTATCATTCATAAAAAGAGTAAAATTGGAAATAATGTCCGCATCGACGATAATACAATAATCGGGAAACAGCCTCTCAGTTCTCCTCGTAGTATTTTCAAAGTAAATCCAAATTTAGAGCCTGCCAAAATCGGTGATGAATGCCAAATTGGAGCAAATGTGGTAATTTATGTTCAAGCAAATATTGGAAATAATTGTCTAATCGCAGATTTGGCAACAATTCGTGAAAATGTAGAAATTGGAGATCTCAATATCATTGGCAGAAATGTAGCGATAGAAAATTTTGTAAAAATAGGAAATCGTAATAAACTTGAAACAAATTGTTACATCACCGCATATTCAGAAATTGAGGATTATTGTTTTATTGCACCCGGAGTTACAACCAGTAACGATAATTTTATGGGTCGCGATAAAGAACGCTTCAAACATTTCAAAGGAATCACGATGAAAACTGGTAGCCGAATTGGTGTAAATTCTACAATTCTTCCCGGAAAAACAATAAATGAAGATGGAATGGTTGCAGCAGGTAGTTTGGTCACGAAGGATATTTCTTCAGAATATATCTTTGCAGGTCGTCCAGCAAAGAGAATATCAAAAGTGCTTGAAGCACAACTCCTAAAAAATAACTTGGACAAAAAATGAAAACGTTAGTTATAATTCCCACCTACAATGAGTCTGAAAATGTTTCTGCAATTATTGATGCGGTTCTCGAGCAGGAAAAAAATATCGAAATTCTCATCGTTGATGATAATTCTCCGGATGGAACCGCTAAAATTGTCAAAGAAAAACAGGAAAAAAATAACCGAATTCATCTGTTAGAACGCGAAGGAAAAATGGGACTCGGTTCCGCTTATGTTGCCGGTTTCAAATTTGCATTAGAAAATAAATATGATTATATTTTTGAGATGGATGCCGATTTTTCTCACGACCCAAAAGATATCAAAATAATTTTGGCCGAAATGGAAAATGCTGACCTCGTAATCGGCTCGCGATATATTGAGGGAATCAATGTGGTAAATTGGCCTTTACGACGATTAATGCTCAGCGTTTTTGCCTCCAAATATGTGAAATGGATTACCAGATTACCGCTTCGCGACCCGACTGGCGGTTTCAAATGTTTCCGCAAAAAAGTGCTGAAAAAAATTGATTTAGATGATATTATGTCTGACGGATATTCATTTCAAATTGAGATGAATTTCAGAACTTGGAAGGATAATTTCAAAATAAAAGAGATTCCAATTGTCTTTACTGACCGCCGTTCTGGACAATCCAAAATGTCCAAAAAAATAGTTTACGAAGCAATTTTTGTGGTTTGGAAATTACGCTTCAAAACTTTGAAAAATAATATTTGAGAAAAAATATGATAAAAAATTTAAAAATCGAAAAACTGGTTTATAAAGGTTATGGTTTGGGTTTTGTGGATAGAAAGCCCGTATTTGTGCCCTTTTCAGCTCCTGATGAAATCCTTGATGTAGAAATTACTGACCAAAAAAGAAGGGTCAGTTTTGCTAAAATATCCAAAATAATAAAATCTTCAGAAAATAGAATTTTGCCAAATTGTGAGGTCTTTGAAAAATGTGGCGGTTGCGATTGGTTACACCTTAAATATGCTAAACAACTCGAATATAAAAGAGAAATCATCAAAGAAATATTTCGTGATTTTAATGTAAAAATTGAGGATATTGACTTTTCAAAAAAAAATACATTTTATCGCAACAAGAGCTTCTACCCCATCTCACAACAAGCTGATAAACCTATTTTGGGAATGTTCGAAAAACAATCTCACAAAGTTATCGAACACAAAAAATGTCTCATTCAAACAGAGATATTTGACCAAATCAGCCAAATTGTAAAAGAATATTTGCTCGCTTCCAAAATAAAAATTTATGATGAATTTACTGGAAATGGTAATGTCAGACATTTGGGAATTCGCTATTCTGAAACGACCGAAGAAATTATTGTGATACTCGTAACAAAAAATCGTAAGATACCATTTTCCAATCAATTAGTAAGAACACTTACTCAAAAATTTGAAAATATTGTAGGAATTATTCAAAATATAAATCCGCAAAATACAAATGTTATTTTGGGAAAAGATGAAAAAATCTTGTTCGGAAAAAATTATATTTTCGAGAATATTGGTGGCAAAAAATTCAAATTAGATTACAATTCATTTTTTCAGGTTAACACAAAAGTTGCCGAAAAATTATATGCTTTTGTTTTAGAAAATTTAGAAAATAATTCCATCATTTTAGATGCGTTTTGCGGGGTCGGTTCAATTGCAATTTCAGTAGCAGAAAAGATGAAAAAAGTTATTGGAATAGATAATTTTCCAAATGCCATAAAAAATGCTGAATTTAATGCAAAGATAAATAACCTGAAAAATTGCGAATTTATTTGTGCTAATGTGGAAAAAGAGATGAAAAAAATGGATGTTGATACAATTATTTTTGACCCACCACGAAAGGGTTTTGACAATTCAATTTTGGAAAATATTCCTAAAAATGTTAAAAAAATAATATATCTGGCCTGTGATCCAATCACTCAATTACGCGATGTTACAAAATTATTGAACAAAGGTTTTGTCGTGAAAAAAATTAAACCTTTCGATATGTTTCCGCACACTTTTCACATCGAAAATGCGGTAATTCTCAAACGAAAATGAAATTGCTCATACCGCTTCTGTTTGCTTTTTTTTTGACTTCCTGTATTGAAATCTCTTCAGTTGATGAAATTGCTGAAATGGAAATTGAAGATATTCTCAGCAATGTTAAAACTCAATTCAATTCGGGAAATATTGAGGAAATTATGCAAAATTACCATCCCGATTTTAGCCACGATGATGGTGAATATTTCCAAAATTATGAAGCTGAAAGACAACTTTGGGAATTGCGATACGTAGATTATTACTCGATAGATTTTACTGATATTGAGATTGATTTAAACAATGATGAAGCAATTGTAACTTTGAAAATGAGTTTAGATGAAGATATTTTTGAAGAGCCAGAAGATAACGGAGATTTATCCTATTTCTATTTTACAAATCTTGGTTGGAAAATTGGTGGAAATAATTTTAGTTGGTAATTAGAAAATTTAGAACTAACAAAAAAACCCCGCATAAATGCGGGGTTTATATTTTCTGTTAACAGAAATTTAGAATTTGAAGCCTAAATCAAGTACTAATGTATCTGCATTACGATCGTTTTCAAGAGCTCCATCCATGTCATCTTCTTCTGAGAACATCTTGTACTCAAGCTTAAGAACTGAATCTTCAGTTGGATTCATATTTAAACCGAAGAACATCTCATTTTCTTCCATTTCGGCATAAGTTAACATTCCAAAATAAGGAACCATACCTTTGAAACCAGGAATATAATTAGCAACGAAATAGTAGTTCATGTCAGATGTATCATCATTAGCATCATCATCATTTACAAGTTGAACATCAATGTCAATCATCTCAGCAATAGTATAGCCAATGTCAAATGCCCAGTTCATCATTGCATCAGCATCTTCTGGAACACCAACAGACATAATACCTGCACCAATTTCTGCACCCATGAAAGTATAATCAAAGCGAGCACCAAAATCTGCATATCTCCAATTTCCAGCATTAGATTCATTAGTATTAGCAGTGTAAAGCTGCCATCCAAGACCAGCAACAGCACCGTCAAGCTTAAGCATATAATCATTCATTGGATTAACATAATCCCAGCAATTACCTTCAATAATATTAACATTAGCAAATCCGGAAGGATTATTTTGCTTAACGAATGGTACAGCAGTTTTACCAACAGTAAGGTTTACCATTTTGTGAAGAACAAATTTTTTGAACATATGATTAATTGTCCAATCATCATCAGCATCAGCTGTGTTGTTAAAATCAAAATGGAAACCGTAATCTGGTCCCCAAAAACCAATACCAACATAGCCACTAACCAATCCACCATCTTCATCTGCAACATCTGCATAACCCATAAGTGGATAACTTACGTATGCTTCACCTTCAATACCTGCAAACAAACTTCCTACAACTAACAAACTAACTAACACTAAAAGTGTCTTTTTCATACTTCTCTCCTTTT
>CAYQOZ010000111.1:0-4461 GCA_964419355.1 uncultured Candidatus Cloacimonadota bacterium
AAAAGTCAATAAATGATTCTCTTGTGTTAAAATATTTTGTTTAATTGTTTCTAAAAGTAGGTCATCATTCTTGCAACAACTTTTGCCAGTTGAACAGGCGTATTGAAGCCAATCTGCAATTGTAGAATCTTGTGGAACGCCTTTTAAAAGCGTATCAATACCGCCACAGCCAGTATGTCCGCAAATAACGATATGTTCAACTTTGAGATGTAAAATGGCGTATTCCAAAGCTGAATTGGTGCAACTTTCGTTCGCAGTTTTGGGCGGAATGATGTTGGCGATATTTCGTATCACAAAAAGGTCACCAGCATTTGCATTTACAATAAATTCTGGCACAACGCGTGAATCGGAACAACCAATCCACAAAACTTTAGGGTGTTGCCCATTTTCAACGAGATCATGGTATAGCTTTTGATTTTCTGCAAATTTTGTTGTGAATATTTTATTTCCTTTAATGAATTTATTCATTTTTTCTCCGATGCTTTAATAAATTTATAAATATTTGTATTTGGTTTAACTTTATCATTTCTTGATTTCTTCATAACGAAAACAATCTGTTGTGTGATCATTTACCATGCCGATTGCCTGCATAAAAGCGTAACAAATGGTGGTTCCCACAAATTTGAATCCTCTTTTTTTCATATCTTTCGCCATCGCGTCAGATTCTTTTGAACTTGACGGAATTTCAGACATTTTTACCCATTTATTGTTTATTGTTTTACCATTTGTAAACGACCAAATATATTTGCTGAAACTGCCAAATTCTTTTTGAATTTTTAGGTAAATTTTGGCATTATTAACAACCGAATTTATTTTTAGTTTATTCCTAATAATGCCTTTATTTTGTAGTAATTCGGCAATTTTTTCTTCAGAATAATTAGCAATTTTAACAACATCAAAATTGTCGAAAGCGATATCGTAATTTGCGGTTTTCTTTAGGATAGTAATCCAACTTAAACCTGCTTGTGCACCATCTAATGTGAGTTTTCGGAATAATTGACGATCATTAAATTCGGGAACTCCCCAAATTTTATCGTGATATTCTATCTCTATTTCACTTCCAACAGACCACTCACATCGTTTCATTTATCCTTCCAATTCCACCACTTCAATAATTCCGCATCATGTTTTTCGTTTGAAGCAAAATAGACCGCTTCCCTGAATACATACAAAACACAACGATCAATGCGTGTCTTACGCAATTTACACAAATCATCATACATTTTTTCAGGATTTATGCTTTTTAAATCGGAAACTTTTGAAAAACCTAAATCAATCAAATCTTGTGCAATACTTTTGCCAATGCCGGGAATTATTTGAAATTCTTTTTTTGAACTCATTGCTTCGCTTTGAAAATTGCAGAAGTAATTAATTCGATTAACAAACCGTAAATCATACCTGTTACAATCGTTGCAATGAATATCATTTTGTGGGTAAATTCTGGATTTTCTGGTCCAATCATAGCACCAAAACCAGCTGGTAAACTGATGATTAAACCCATTATTAAGCCATGAATTGACCAATGTTTCAAAGAAAATTTACTGATGCCAATCGCGAAACCGATGAGCACCCTTCCCAAAACAATGCTTACAGCCAAAGCTGTTGAAATTTTGTAAACACCGCTTTTTGCTAAACTTAGACAAACAAATCCAAAAACCACACCTAACAAAGTTGCAATGATTAATCTTTTCATAACCATCTCCTTTTTATGCTCTTCAAAAAAAAAACATTATTAATTCTGTCAAATTTTTTCTTGCTCATTTTATCCATTAAATTATTTGAGTACATTATGAAAAAAATAGAAATAACTGAAGTTGTAAATCAGCCAAAAGATGCAATATTTTTGCATTATACGGGCAATATGTTTGGGATTGGTTGTTCTGCTTTTTGCCAAAATGCGATTACCAAAATTGATGATTTGAAAAATCGGAAAAATAAAAGTGGGTACATTGTTTTGATCCCGAAAATTGAATGGTTAGAAAAATATAATGTAACAATTTCTGCTAAGATGAAGAGAATTATGCAACAGTTTTGGCCTGGCAATTTAACCATTGTTTTACAAACCAATGACAAAAGATTTGGTTTAAAAAAAATTGCTTTTCGTATTCCAACTGACAAATTTTTGCGAGATTTTATTGAAGAATTTGGTGAACCAATTGTAAGTACTAGCATCAATCGAAGTGGTGAAAATGCGATGATAGATTTGCAGGAAATTGAAAAATTAGATTGGTTCGATTTCGCTATTTTACCAAAAGATAAAATAAAAATTACGCAATATCCTTCTACGATTATTGACGATTTTTTTTGCATTCGTGAAGGTAGTATTCTATTCGCACAAATTGAAAGAGCCTATCACAATCCGCAAATATTATTTGTGTGTACTGGCAATATTTGTCGTAGTCCCATTGCTGAATGTTTGGCAAAACAGAGCTTGTCGTATCGCATTAAATCGGCAGGACTCTTGGAAAGTGGTAATGAAATTTCTGAAAACTCGCGTTTAATTTTAAAAGAAAATGGTATCGATGCATCGAAGCATCTTTCTACCCAGATTTCACAAAAAATAATTGATGAAGCATGGTTAATTCTAACAATGACCGAAAATCATAAAAAACAACTTTTAACACTTTTCCCAAATGCAATTTATAAAATCCTTACACTTTCTGAATATACAGGTTTTAGTGGTGATATTGCCGATCCATACAAAAAAGATTTAGCAGCATATTGCGAAACATTTGAGGCAATAAAAAAGCGGATTGAGAAGATAAAAGATAATTTTGATATTTAGAGGTTATTTATAAAATGAATTTCTGCTAATGTTACGCGTGTGCGGTGCTCATCTTGCTTTTCTTTCACTCTTAGCACTGACACGTTTGTTATACACCATCATTCACAACGAGGTTATTTGAGAAGCAGCATACGCTTCACAGATTCTTTTTTATTTGTTTTAAGTTTGTAAAAGTAAACTCCGAACCCACTGGTTTATTATTATCAACAACACCTGACCAAATTATTGAATATTTACTTTTTTGTATTTACTCAATAATCAGAGTTTAAATTCATAGTTACCCATTCATAATATGTAATTGAATTTTGTTTGCTAAGATAGAATTATTACTATAAATGATAAGTAAAAAAAATCCTTTATGCTTAAATCCCCCATCTAGTCTTTCAAAAAGACATAGATGAGGGAAATGTAGATAACTGCTATTCAACTTTCGGGTAAACTATATAAAAATGCTCATTTAATCAATCTTATTTGTCAATATCTTCATCATCACTGATGTCTTTTTCTTCAATTGATTTAATATCTATTTTAAGTGCTATATATATAGCTAATACTTCTAAAGCGACACCTATAGCTACCCAACGACCTAACGTATAATAAATTATTGTACTTCCTGTTAAGAAAATAGCAAAAACAAGAGTGCTTAGTAATTTTTTTCTTTCAATCATATAATTATCCTCTTAAAATATGATCATTAGTGCAGTTCATCAGGTATTAATAACATACTAATGATATGTATTATTATTCCTCCAACGCAAGCAGTACATAGATGTCCAATTAAACTACCTACAAGATTAGCAATATGAGCAGCTGGATTTCTGTTTTCAGTATAAAACATCTTATATGCTTCCATTGTGATAACACCTATGATTCTTGGATCAGCTGCAGAAATAGTTAAAATTGATTGCATACTACTTATTTCTTTAGAAAAATCTAATGCAATTTTGGGTACATCAAGTGATTTTGCTATGATTGTTTCCTTAAATAACTTATTATTAAATTTTATTTCAACATCAAATTTATAGACTTCTCCATTAACAGGGAGAACAGTTATATCTATATCGTATTCAGTGCAGTTGGGTCTTCTGAAAGTAAGGTACATTTTATCATTTTCAAACCATTCACTTATTATTAATTCAGTTGTAGCATTTTTTTTAAGAGTGCATACCATTTTTTGGGGTGATGGTTCTTCTACAAGTTCAAATTCAACAGAAGCGTTATCACCTTGTATACTTTCTGCAATAATACTTTGAAGTTTGTTTTTGCTATCATAATTTACTGCAACATTGCTGACATCCTTAAATTCGATATTACGTGAATAAAGTGGTTTTTCGGGAAAATCAGGACCTCCAACATATGAATGCCAAGGTGCTAAATTACTCACCATTTGGTGAAAAATTGGATTAAATACATTTTTTAGTGTCATTTTAAGTTCTCCTTTTTCATTTTTTTTGATTTGATATTTCATTTAGTAAATTAATTCTTGTTGTTTATACGTCAAGCCTTTTTTATTTGAACTTATTTTGTAATTACAGAGAATGTTACTGAGTATTTCTTTTTTTATAACATCATACAATCTTTTACTATCTTTTGGCGATATATTTGGTGTATAACGACTGTATCCCCGAACAAGTTCGGGGATTTCTCCTTTAGATTCATAAAAAAGTTCGGGGATA
>CAYQOZ010000112.1:0-4419 GCA_964419355.1 uncultured Candidatus Cloacimonadota bacterium
ACAGATTTTTTAGGTAAAAAAGTATCTTCACCGCTTGTGTTGCCGGCAGGTGTTATGGGTATGTCTTTTTCTGGATTACATTTCTCAATTTTGAATGGTGCTGGCGTGGTAACCAGTAAATCGCTCACACTTAATTCTCGTACCGGGCATAAAGGACCTGTAATTGCCGAGTTTGAAGGCGGTTTCATCAATGCGATGGGTTTATGTAACCCCGGTATCGAAGAGGGACTTCTTGAAATTAATGAATTCAAAAAAGTTTGTGATAAATCAGTAATTGTGAGTGTTTTTGCAACTTCTACCGATGATTTTATTAAACTTACAAAATATGTGAATACAAGTAAAGGTGACTTTTTGGAATTGAATTTATCCTGTCCAAATGTATTTGATGAATTTGGAATTCCGCTGGCGGCTTCCAAAGAAAAAGTTTCTGAAATTATTTCCGCTGTAAAAAAGATTTCCAAACTTCCTCTCATCGCTAAACTTTCTCCCAATGTTTATAATATTAGCGAAATTGCACTTTCAGCTGAAAATGCAGGTGCAGATGCCATTTGCCTTATCAATACGGTTGGACCTGGAATGTTAATCGATAAAAAAATGATAAAACCAGTTTTGTCAAACCGTACGGGTGGGCTTTCTGGACCTTGCATAAAACCAATTGCTTTGCGTCTTGTTCACGAAGTATATTCTTGTGTGAATATTCCCATAATTGGAATGGGTGGAATAACTTACGGCGATGATGCTATCGAAATAATTATGGCTGGTGCTACTCTTGTGGGTGTGGGAACAGCAGTTCATTATCGCGGAATTGAAGTGTTTTCCAAGATTAATGAAGAGATGAAAACATTTATGAAAGAAGAAAATTACACTAATTTAAATGAAATTCCAAAATTGGAGAAATTATGGACAAAAGATTCACACTGCCAATTGCAAAAATAGTAAAAGAAACAGATTCAGTAAAAACTTTTACATTCAAACATAAAATTGATGCAAAATCCGGACAATTTATTATGCTTACCGATTTTGAAGGTGGTGAAAAACCTTTTTCAATTTCAAATTGTTCCGCAGATGAATTTTCTGTTACAATTAAAAAAATTGGTGAATTTACTACTCGTCTTTTTCAAAGAAATGTTGGAGATTTAGTTTCGATAAGAGGTGCTTACGGCTCCTCTTTTTTTATATCCAAAAAGAAAGTTCTGCTCGTTAGTGGCGGTTACGCCGTGCCTACTTTCTATTTTCTGGCAAAAATATTATTGGCAAATGGGGCAGATGTAACTGTCGTAAATGGAGCACGTTCCAAAGCAGATTTGTTATTTGTGGATAGATTTAAAAAACTCGGCGTGAAATTGTTTAATGCTACAATTGACGGCTCTTTCGGTGAGAAAGGAACGGCAGTAGATATTGCTGAAAAGCTTCTAAAAAATGAAAAATTTGATTTTCTTTATTCATCTGGACCAGATTTGATGATGAAAGCACTTCAAAATATTTGTGGCGAGATTGATTATGAATTTTGTTTTGAACGATATATGAAGTGTGCGATTGGAATTTGTGGAAATTGCACAATGGATCCACTCGGTTTGAGATTGTGTGTGGAAGGTCCAGTTTTACCAAAAGAAAAAGTTGTTCAACTTACCGAATTTGGAAAGTATCACCGCAAACCAAGTGGCAGTAGGGTAGATTTTTGAAAACTTTATTGAAAAATTGCCAAACCTTAAATGGGTTGAAAAATATTCTTATAATTGATGAAAAATTTGATTATGTTGGCAACAAATTACCAAGTCATGGTGAAATAATTGATGTTGATGGATTGTGGGTGATTCCCGGAATTATTGATCCGCATGTGCATGTTCGTGATTTACAGCAGAGTGAAAAAGAGGATTGGATCAGTTGTTCAAACGCAGCGATTAATGGTGGAATTTCTACCATTTTTGATATGCCAAACACAATTCCTGCCGCGACAAATTTGGCAAATTTGAATTTGAAACGAAAGGTTGCTGAAAAAGCTTTAGTTAATAAGATGTTCTATCTTGGTGCAACAAACCAAAATGCTAATGAAATTGAAAAAATACTTGTAAAAAATCCACACGATATTGCCGGTATTAAAATATTTTTAGCAGGTTCCAGCTCGAATGATGTTTTGCAAAAAAATAAAATTATAGATTTTTTTAAAATTGCCAAAAAATACGGTAAGGTTGTAGCAGTTCACACGGAATTACAAAATTGTCTTGATAAATGGCATAATAAAATTTCTGAAAAAACAATTCAAAATCACAACATTTTGAGAAACCGAGAGTGTGCCATAAAAGGTACGAAATTGGTTTTGAAAATGGCTCAAGAAATTGGTAATAAACTTTATATTTGTCATGTCTCAACGGCAGAAGAAATTGAACTAATTACAAAGGCAAAATGCCAAAATCCAAACATTTTTTGCGAAGTAACACCGCATCATCTATGCTTAGATGAAAGCAGATTAGAAATTTGTGGTAAGTTTGGGAAAGTGAATCCACCTCTTCGTGCAAAAGCAGATAATGCTGCACTTATGCAAGCAATTTGGAATGGCATTGTAGATACTATTGGAACAGATCATGCTCCACATACTGTGGCAGAAAAAAAACAAATGTATGCAAAATCACCATCAGGTTTTCCCGGATTAGAAACCGTGCTTCCACTTTTTTTGAATGCAGTAAATGAAGGTGAAATTTCATTAGAAAAAGTAGTTGAATTGATGAGTCTAAATGTTGCGAAAATATTTAATCTAAAAAATCGTGGGAAAATTGAAGCAGGATATTTTGCTGATTTAACAATAATTGATCTTGCAGAAAAATGGACAATTGATGCTTTAAAATTTCATTCAAAAGCAAAATATTCACCATTTGACGGAATGGATGTTTGTGGAAAAGTGAAGATGACTTTTGTGAATGGAAAGCTTTTTACCGCAGAGAACACGGGGATCGCTGAGTAAAAATATGAAAATAAATGAAATTAGTGAAGTAGTTATTGAATCTTCGATCGAAGTGCACAGAAATCTTGGACCTGGTTTGTTGGAATCAACATATGAGGCTTGTTTGTTATATGAATTGCAACAAAATGGAATCAAGCGAATTGTGAATAATTTATAAATCGTTTATTAGATGGATCTCTGCGTTCTCTGCGAACTCAGCGGTGTAAAATAAAAATAAAATAAATAGGAGCAAAGAATGACAACAGAACAGTTTGTGCTAGAATTAGAAAAAATAGGAGCTATTAAATTTGGTAGTTTCACATTAAAAAGTGGGCTTGTTTCACCATTTTATTTTGATTTGAGAGATATGATTTCTTACCCTGAAATATTAGATGGTGTAGCAGAATTATTAGCAGAAAGAATTAAAGATATGGATTTCGATGTTTTAACAGGAATTCCATACACTGCCCTTCCTATTGCATCTTTGGTTTCAACAAAATTAGGAAAACCGCTTATCTACATGCGAAAAGAAGAAAAAGCTTATGGAACAGGTAACAATGTGATTGGTCAGTTCAAAAAAGGCGATAAATGTCTTGTGATTGATGACTTGATTACAACTGGTGCAAGTAAAATTGAGACTGCCGAAGGTTACGAAAAAGAGGGCGTTATTGTAGAAGATTTTGTGGTGGTAATCGATAGAAGTGCAAACGGCACCGAAGAACTTGCGAAAGATGGTTACAAACTTCACAGCCTCATTACTCTTGACGAAATTGTGGAATTATTAAGAAATAAAAGCTTAATTTCTGAAGAAAAAGTGAAAGAAGTGGAAGATTTTACTAAAAGTTTGATTAAACCAAAAATCACAAAAGAAAAATACATCAATCCGCTTACTCAAAAATTGATGGATAAAATGGTTGAGAAGCAATCTAATCTTGTTTTATCGCTCGATGTTACCACGCAAACAGAGTTCTTTGATATTCTCGATAAATGCGGAGAAGAAATTGTGATGCTCAAAACTCATGTTGATATTTTAGATGATTACGATGAAAATTTTGTTCCGAAATTGCAGAAATATGCGAAACGCCAAAACTTCCTGATATTTGAAGATCGTAAATTTGCTGACATCGGAAATACTGTGCGTCATCAATTCCGTAATGGAGTTTATAAAATAAACGATTGGGCAGAGTATATCACAGTTCATATGGTAGCTGGCGAACTTATTCTCAAAGGTCTCTTTGAAGGTATTGAAAACAGGGCTGCTTTTGTGTTGGCGAGAATGAGTTCTAAAGGTAATTTACTGAATGAAACTTACACGCGTAAATGTTTTGAAGCGGCGAAGAAAAATCCACAATGGGTGGCTGGTTTCATCGGACACGGCAAAGATGTGGAAGATATTAAACGCTTCAAAAAGAAATTTCCGGGTAGCGAGCTTTTGATGATGCCAGGTGTGAAATTGGAACGCGGTTCAGATGCGATGGGAC
>CAYQOZ010000113.1:0-4316 GCA_964419355.1 uncultured Candidatus Cloacimonadota bacterium
CCGTTTCTGTCTGAAATTTCGAATGCAACTGTTCCGCTAATTCCATAATTATCAAATACTTCTGCTATATCTGAAAGGGCATTTTGCGTATAACCAGAAATATGATGGTCAAAAATAGTGGTAACGCCGTTTTCAATCGCGTTTTTCATCGCAATTGCAGTTGATAAAATCATATCATTTTTGTTTAATGAGTGGTCGAGCATCCACCATAAATTTTTTAAATTTCCCAAAAAATTATGAAAAGGGACATCGCACGGCACGCCTTTGGCAAGCGTGGAGTAGATGTGGTGGTGTGCGTTTGTTAGAGCTGGCAGAACGATTTTATTTGTGGCATCAATAATGCGATCTACTGTTTGATTTTTTTTTTTTAAAGTTATTTTTCCATTTGAAATATAGATGTTTTTTTGTTCAATAATAATTTGACCGTTTTTAGGTAAAATAACATACCCATTCTGAACTTCATAATTCATAAAGATACTCCTATTTTTGATGTGTGTAAAACTTCGTTTAGAAATTCAAAGTAAGTTGCACCCTTTCGTTTAGACGGCACTATGTTTTTATAACACCAAATAGTGTCAAATAGTTTACAATAATTTTATACATTCTATCAAGAAATTTGCATACAACTCCATTGGATGTGCCGTATTTCCTTTTGAGAGGATATGTTCACTGAATAAAATAGCAACTTTTTTATCGAAAATTCCAATGTAAGTTCGTGCTTGTTTTGAATGTGTATTGTTTCAAAAATTTCATCATGCTCGAAATATCATAACTGCTTTCAACCACAAAATAATCAAAATTATTAAACTGATTTATCGGTTCACAATCATCTAAAAATAGAATTTCGGTTGAAGAAATATTTTCCCAAATATCAATATTTCCTTTCGTAATTGTTACTTCATTATGCGAATATTTCTGCAAAGAATCGCGTAGTGTACTGAAATATTTCCAATTATCTTGCGAGCTAATGATGGTTATATTGTTTTCTTGTTTAAAAACTTCCACATAGCGTGTATTCTCAGCGGATTTTTGGTGTTCATAATAATGTTTCAAACCATTCACTCCAGCAATTGTAAACCAAATTGCGACAAAAATTGAA
Organism: uncultured Candidatus Cloacimonadota bacterium; assembly: GCA_964419355.1. Classification (GTDB taxonomy): domain Bacteria; phylum Cloacimonadota; class Cloacimonadia; order Cloacimonadales; family TCS61; genus TCS61. The sequence goes on from CAYQOZ010000113.1 coordinate 1,100, forward strand.
GCGTATTGAGCAACCATTTTAATGAGGGAAACTTTCGATAGTTGACCGATAAAAGCAAGTGGAATCAAAAAGACAGATGTTCCAAAAAAGAAGCCGAGAAAAAGCATCATGCCACTTGTTACACCGCCCAAATCTACCGCTTTAGAAAGTGCAATGAGAAAAGAAGGACAAAAATTAATTCCCGTTAGAATACCTAAAAATATTCCATTTTTGGTAAATTTTGTCATTTTTGGAATATTGCAACCTTTTGTTTTTCGGTGCGTGCGAACCGCAGAAAAAACTAAATAAATTGAGAGTAAAATATAGGCAATCGAGGTAAATACTTCTCGATTTGTAGTCGCTATTTTTGCACCCGCAAAACCAGCTAATGCACCAAAGGCTAAATATGAGACAAATCTACCTGCGGATATTTCCATTACCGCCAATAAACTTTTGCCTAATTTTCTATCTTCCGAAATAAGATATGGAAGATAAATTGGAGAACATGTTGCAAGACATGAAGTGCCAGTCGCAAGTCCTAACGCTGCACCATTAATCAAAGTTTCAAACATATTTTTTCCTAAAATCTTAGCGTAGTTCCAGCTGAAATCACACTTTTGGAAAATCTATTTTTATAAATTATTTCTTCCGTTTTGAGCCAAATATTTTTGGTTGATGAAAATAAATATTCAATACCAAAATCATATTTTTCAAATAATTCTGGAGCAATTTTCAACCCACCAAAAAAATATATTCTTGATTTAAATATCTGTTTAAATTCCACGAATGCGTTTGTTCCTAAGTTTTCAGAATTATATTTGCACCCCAAAACATAAAATGAATCTTGCGAAAATTCCGTAAAATCACTCAATTTTATGTGAGCACGTAAAACTGTCGAAATACGATAAAATTTATTCTGTTCAAAACACGACCTGTTCAAGTATGAGACAAATCCAGCAACATTATTACTAAGCTTTTTTGTAAGACGCAACTGACTAAAATAATTATGGTCAAATTGGCTAAAACTATCATATTGATACTCAGTTTTTGCTTCTAAATAACTGGAATAATCTATTCTTTTTTGAAAGTGAATTCCGCTACTAAACACAGTTTGATTTAATAAGCTTGATTCATTTAAATCATCTTTGAAATAGCCATCACAAAAAAAATTAAGCTCATCATTAATTTTATAGATAATTCCTGACTTCAGATATAAATCTCGGTCAAATTCAGCAATTATTTCGTTACTTAAATAATGGTCAAAAGCTAAATTTCGATATTTACTAAAGAATGATATCTGTAATTGATGCCAATTATTTTTTATTCTCACATCAACATTTTGCACATTTTTTTGTTTTATTTTTTGGTAAATATTAGCACTGAAGGTGTAATTTTTATCATTGCCATCAAAGCGTCTATCACCAACTTGAATTTTGCTATAAAATCCATTCCTAATAAACTCAACTTTTAATTTTATTTCATTATATTTATATGTGTTACGCAAACTCATTATCTTTTCAGATTGATAATATTTATTCTCAAATTGCAAAAATAAATTCGGTAACATCTCGCTTTCTAAATGGTAAAATGCTTCAGTATTAATGGCAGAAAAATCCGAGATTGAAGTTTGTCTAAAATTAGTTTTGAATAAATGTGAAATATCGGCATGCAACACAAAAGGTATTAGCAAAATTACAAAAATTAATCGTTTCATTTAATAGATTGCATCTTGCGGACAAACAAGAATACATTCGCCACATTGAGTACATTTTGTTTGATCAATAATCGCTTTATTATTTTCATCAAATTCAATCGCATCAGCTGGGCAAACCGAAATGCAAATACCACAAGAGTTACATGCTGAGCTATCCACAAAAAATTGGGAACTACTAATTTTTTCGCAAGCAATTAGAAAAATGACAGCTAATAAAGTAGATAAAATTATTTTTTTCATTTTACTTTTTGGATTGCGTTATAGGTACAAGTTTTTACACAAATCTCACAACTAATACACTTTTCAGCGTCAATTACCGCTTTACCATCAATAATTTGAATTGCATCAACTGGACAAACTTTCACACAATCAGAGCAACCAACGCATTCAGATTTATCAACGATAATCTTCCAATTTGCAACTGCAAATAATGTTGAAATTATCAGTAATGAAATTATGAATAGATTTTTTTTCATTATTTAATTAGCATCATTTTTTTAACTGAACTTGATTTTCCATCTGTACTCAACTTATAAAAATATGTACCAGTAGCTAATTTATTAGCATCCCACCTAATTTCTGTTTGCGAATTTTGAACATTTATTTTTTCAATTATTTGCCCTTTGGAATTATAAATTTCGATAGATGCATTAGAAATATCATCTTTCAAAGCAAACGAAATAGTAGTTGAATTTTTAAATGGATTAGGATAGTTTCCAATAATTTCATTTACATTTTGAATTTCGTTATCATCAGAACTAACTTCGACCGGATAGATAGCATTATGGTTACAATAATTTACACACGTACCACAGCCATCACACAGATCAGCATTTATTTGATAATTGTAAATTGTTGTATCATAATAAATTGCATCATTTGGACAGGGATTTACACAGTGCCCACAGTTCGTGCAAGGTCCAGGATTAATTTGATAAACTAATCTCGAAATCGCAAATAATGACCCCAAAATAATGACGCCAATTAACACTAAATACATTTGTCTATTTTTCATAAATTCTCCTATTCAACATAAAATTCTATCGATTTATTTCCATCTAAATTACAGACGGAAATGCACTCCCCACATCGCACACATTTTTCTAAATCTATCACCGCTTTGTTAACATTTTGGAAAATTGCATCATAATCACAAGCTGGAACACATTCCCAACAACCGATGCATTTTGGCGAAATAACTTTTGTTTTCACATTACCATCAACTGTAAAGATTGAATCAGAAATAACTTCTCCGTTTTTTGTTTTAATACCAAAACAAAAATAGTAATCAGTAAAATTCATCGGTAAAAAATTTGAATCAATATTAGAGAATTCAAAAACAATTTTTGGTGCATATTCTACAGTTTCAAAGTCAAAAGCAGTTTCCCAGTTTGTTTCTGAAATTTCTTCCAAAAAATGATATTTGATAATAAGCGAGTCTGTTATTTCAGAAAATGGATTATCTACCGTAATTGAAAGTTGTTCAATCGAATCAGCTGGCGAAAAATCACTTTTTAAGATTGT
>CAYQOZ010000114.1:0-4313 GCA_964419355.1 uncultured Candidatus Cloacimonadota bacterium
ATTTTATCGCCCACGCCGCCGGAAGAATGCTTATCAACAGTGTTCATCGATTTTGGAAAAGTGATTTGATTACCAGATTTGATGTAAACATCGGTAAGAGCTTGTACTTCCGAAGAATCCATTCCGCCAAAAAATATTGCCATCAAAAGGGCAGACATTTGATATTCTGGAATTTCATTATTCAAGTAAGATTCGATGAAGAATTTCAATTCATTTTGAGATAATTTTTTTCCATTTCTTTTTTTCAAAATTATTTCTACTGGATTCATATTTTCCTCTTTTGATTTTTCATCCACTTTAAAGCTTCTCGCGAACTGAGTGGAGCTAATGTATTATTTTCTACAAAATTAATTACTGCCTCAGAATCTGTTTTGGAATACTCTCGCAAAGCCCAACCAATCGCTTTTTGAATGAAAAACTCTTTTGATTCGGCAAGTTGCATAATGTTTTTACCGAGAAACATAACATCTGTTTTTTCTTTGTATTTCAATTGAAATAAAATAACGGTTCTCTGTAACCAAATATTGTTTGATTTCATCCATTTATTAGTATATTTTTCAATGAGATGTGGGAATCTTTGAAAGTGCGTTCCTACTAATCTTGAAGCGATTAAATCTACCGTATCCCACCATGATTTTGTGATGATGAGATATTCGAAAAGCTCAATAGCATTTTCGTCCAATTTTTCAGCAAATCGGTCTAATAATCCATCTGCTAAATATTGATATTCTCGTTGTGGTAGTGACCATAATTCTCGACATATTTTTTCAATTTCATCTATTTTTGGATAGCCATTTTCTTTGTGATATTGTTTTAGTAATTCTTTTCGTTGCGGCGTTTTGATACCGTGAAATTTAAATTTATTTTTCATGTATTTTGCCATTGGGATTGCATTGTCTTTATCGGCATATTTTGTGAAAATATCTTTAATATCAATTACATATTTTTTCATTTTATCCTCTTTTCATTACCATAATTATTTAATGGTTTTTGTAAAATTCTTGCAGTTTATACTTTCCAATAACCCAATAATTACAGCTAAACAATTTTTTACTATCGACATTTCCCCATTTTTTCACCATGTCAATTTTATTGTAATTATTCATAATTTTATAACCTTCATAATTTTCCCCAAAATGTGATTTGTGGATTTCGTCCATCTTATTTTCAAAAACATTTCCAAGTTTGAAAAGCGGATGAATCGGCTCCCAAAAAGGATAAATATCGCCGTTGGGTAAAATAGTGTATGAGCACATAATATTTTGTAATTTTTCTTCTTCAGAAGGCTCTTTTTCTTTTATTTCATCTTTTTGAGGAAGCTTACCATTCAAATATTTTTTGCAAATATCACCTTCGATAAAATCAAAAATATGTTTTGGAAGTATTTTACGGTAATCAATTAAATCTTCATAAGTGGGTCTGTTGTTATCATTTATCAATTGCCAACCGAGCGGGTCAGGTATGTGGGCAGGCAATATTCCATCTTTTGGCATGATATTGTATTCATCTAATATTTCCTTGATTTTAGGTAAATCGCTTCCGATTTTATTGTGTAACCAAATAATTGGATAAACTTTAATATCTGTTTTTAACAAAAATGGAATTGCTTTCATGATATCATCGAATGCACCATTGCGACCGGCGAATTTATCGTGCGTTTCACCAACTCCATAAAAAGTAAACTGATAACCAGCAATTGAATTCTCTTTCAAATGCCTAATTTTTTCTGGATTTTTACTTACAACCGCTAAATTACTCACTAAGCATTGTGTTTTATGATAACCTTTTGGAAATTTTTTTTTCATATAAATTATCAGTTTTTCAAGATCTTTTATTAATAATGGATCGTGCATTAGCATCCAAGGTGCGACAACCAATTCCGATAAAGTCGATTTATTTATACTCTCAATAATGTTAATGATTTCATCATATTTAATCGTTTTTATTTTTTGCGATATTTTTGAATAGCAATGTTGACAACGATTGTTACAATGTTCTGTAATTAAATCAATTGCAAAATATTTTGGAATTTTTTTCATTTTATCCTCTTCTTATTTCGGTCATAAATTTTTCTAATTGCTTTTCGGCTTGCCATTTCCAAAACATTTTGCCGTCCACAAATTTTGTTTTTTCTTCTTCACATTTTTGAATAACAGGAGTTTTTTTACGAGAATATGGTAAGTCAATTATTTTTTTGGGCATTTGTAAATTCGTCTCTTTCAAAAGATTTTCACCATTCATCCCAAGTGGTGTGCAATTAATAATTACATCAAATTTTTGATTTGGAACGGCAACTTTACAACTGTATTTTTCTGCTAATTTTTTGATTTTCATAGAATTTCGTCCAGCAAGATAAACTTGATTTTGGAAAACTAAAAGAGCAGTTTCTGCGGTACCGCCACTTCCGTAAATTAGAATTTTAGCATTATTATTGATTTTCAAATATTTAATACATTTTGTAAATGCGAGAGCATCAGTATTAAAATATTGCTTTGAATCTGGTAAAAACAAATTGATTGGTTTTTCGATAAATTCAGTTTTAAATGGCATTGTAATGGAAAATCCATAACAGTTTAGCATACTTTGCCAATTTAGAAAATCTGTTAAATTCTCCACAATAAATGGTAGATAAACGGCATCGATTTTATGTTGTTGAAAATAGTGGTTGTAAAAGTTGATTCCAAGTGATTCTTTAACTTGTTTTCCTCCGATAATTCCACCAATTTTAGTATTTTGTAAGATTGTGGAAAGGTTGTAAATTTTAGCTTCTGCAACGGTTAGTTGCCCGCTTGCAGTTTGTTGATTTTCTATTCCGATGAATGTCCCAATTGCACCAAAATGTTTATGTAAAATCCGACTAATTTTACCTATTTTACCCATTCCTGCAAAAATAATGGGTTTGTTTGATTTTTGGAAAATTTCGGTTAATTTTGTAAAATCAGAATAATTTTCTATTTTGAGGGAAATTTTTAGAAATTTTGCTGGAATTTTATTTGATTTTTCGATGATTTTTTTTAATTTCCCAAAATCAATTTTATTGTTGAAAGAGTGGCAAGAAAGAATTAAATTATTAGGATTAATCTGTGAAAAATCATTTGAAAGTTCAATTTCACAATCGACTAAACAATCATATTTTTCGATATTTTTTTGATAATATTCAATTTTATTTGCGTGGTAAAATTTTCCGCCTTCTTTTGGATCGCGAATGGTAATAATTGTTTTTTCATCAATTAGTTCAGTTGGGAAATCCCGGTAATTTTCATTGTAATCAAGTCGATACTCACGCCATTCATGACTTGGTTGATTTTTAACAAAATTTTCATCTAAAAACGGAATTGAAAGAATAATCATTTTTTGCTGTTTTCCAAAATTAGTTGCCAAATATTTTCGATAAATTTAGTGTTAATTTTCCATAAATCGGCTTTTTCTTTTAGTGTTGAAATCAACTCATTTTCGCGATTTTTATCTTCAATGTCAATTTTATTTTTCTGCTTAAATTCTTTCACTTTTTCGCTGATTTTTTTACGACGAGCGAGCGCTACCAAGATATCTTCATCAATTTTATCGAGTGTTTCACGATAGTCTGTTAATGTTAGTTTTTCATCCGTAATCAATTTTTGATGGCTAATTGCATCCGCTAAAACTAACTTCACCATTGCTTTTGCAACCGGCAAAATGCGCGGAACGATGCAAGTATCGTGACGACCTTTTGCTTGGAAAATTATTTCTTTACCAGATTTTGAAACAGTTTTTTGTAAAATATTTATCGATGGTGTTGGCTTAACCACGAAACGAAAATTTATATCATTGCCATTACTGATCCCACCCAAAATCCCGCCAGAATGGTTTGAACGAAAACCGGTTTTATCCATTTGGTCGTTTGCTTCACTTCCAGTTATTTTGGCGAGTTGGAAACCATCGCCAAATTCAATTCCTTTCACTGCACCAATCGAAAGAATTGCTTTGGCAAAATTTGCATCAAGTTTTTCAAAAACTGGATCACCGAAACCAATCGGCAAATTTTTGATTTTCATTTCCACAATTCCGCCAACAGAATTGCCTTTTTGCTGGATTTTTGTGAGATATTGCATCAACTTATCAAAGTTAGTAGAGTCTTTCCAATGTAAATCATTTGTGAAGTTTTCATCAAATTTAGTTACAGAAAATTCACCAATTTGAATTGGATATGCTGAAATTTTGATATCTCCTAAAAATCCATTTGCAATACCAGATGCAGCAACCCGTGAGATTGTCTCGCGACCACTTGCTCTGCCACCACCCCGATAGTCAAAAATTTTGAATTTTTTGAAGTA
>CAYQOZ010000115.1:0-4219 GCA_964419355.1 uncultured Candidatus Cloacimonadota bacterium
ATGTAGATAAACACTAGATAAAACAGGCTTGTTACTTTTGCTTGGGATTAATTAGTTGGCTTCGCAAAATAGTAAATTTTACCTTCAATAATGACCGCGATATAACCATCACCCTCCATTAAACAGATAATCTCATCACCATTAGCTTCCGCTTCTGTTAGTATGCTAATGTTACTCAGTGGTCCACTGTACTCCATTGCAGTTAATACAGAGGCACTCATCAACAAACAACCCAATAACCCAATCAACACTTTTTTCCTTAAACTAAAAAACATCTTTTCCTCCCAAATAAGTTTCTTACTTATTTGACTAAAAAGATGTTATTTTTAATGCCGACTTTGGGTTAACTTGTTATTTTGCTATGTGTTATCCTCCTGGGAATTGAAAATTTTTTCCGCCTCTTTTTTGCTTTTTACAATTAATCCTTTTCGTTTTACCCGAAATTCATCCATCAAAGTTACATCATCAGATTCTAACTTTACGGGTGGTTGTGTGTAAAACTTTGTAACCACAATTTCATTGAATTTATTGAGTTTAAAATCTAAAAAACAACAATTTATGATGCCTTGGGAATTTTTATAGGGGATATAGATGTCATAGCCACCATCGGCAAGTAGATGGATGTTATAGGGGAATATTTCGACAATGTCTAAATGGGGGATTTTATCAGTATCAATTTTCCGAAAGTAATTATGCATCTCGGCGAGTCTATTTTCTTTCATTTTTTTTATCAGTTGCTGGATAAATTTAATAATTTTCCGATGCAGGTAGTAATTTACAATTTTTTTGGAACCGCAGTAGCCCTCTTTAAGATATTTGGCAGCACTGAGATTTTTTTTCATCTTATAGCAAGCATTATAGGCATATCTTACAGATTTTTCTAGGTTTTTAGCAATTTTTTCCGTATCTTTGCCATATTTTAGAATTAACTTATAAATTTTGTAATCAGCTTCAGTGAGTAGCTCTTTGGCTTCTTTCAAATTAACCGCTTCAATGCCAATAATATCTTCTTGTTTACTACTATTATGATATTGTAGATAATCTATTTTTTTCATATCACCAAGAGAGATGTTTCGTCTTTTGGCATAATCTATTGCTTCATTATGAGCAGTTCTATTTATCCAAGCTTGTGGGTTTTCGATTTCGTCTTTTTTCAAGTAATATTTGATGGTACAAGTCTGGGCGATATCCTCGGCATCCGTGCTGTTACGCAAAATGTGCATAGCCACACCGTATGCATTGTGCCAAAGTTTAACATATTCTTGTTCGTTGTTCATTGTCCCCTTCCCATGCCATTTTCCACTTATTTTATAGTTTGTGAATTGTCAAGGGGAATTTCGGGAAGTGCAGCGTGGTTAGTTGCCTTTTTCTATCCACCCACTCCCTACTACCATCATCTTTTCGTCCGAAACTTTGTGATATAAAACTGCCAGTTGCCCCGCCGAAATGTCGCGAATAGGGTCATCAAATTTAATAATAACGTCCTTTGATTCTATTTTTTTGGCAACACAAGGGTGATACTCATCGCGCGAACGCACCTTGACGAGAAGTTGTTTTTTGAAGAAGTTTTCCTCAACAAGTAGATTCAAGTCTGAACAGTAAATCTCGTCTTTAAACAACTCACTTTCTTTCCCAATTGTGATTTGATTTTTTGTAGCGTTTATCGCGGTTATATACATTTTTTGAGGGAGACCACCTTGCCGAAATCTCTGTCCAACCGTAAAATTCCAAATACCCAAATGCTCGCCAATTTTATCGCCATTTACATTGATAATTTCACCTGTCTTGGGTTTTATATGTCGCGTTTTCAAAAAGTCTCGATAGTCATTTTCCACAAAACAAATATCTTGGCTATCTTTTTTATTAGCAACGATTAAGTCGTTTTTTTTCGCAATTTCACGAATTTCATCTTTCGAATATTCACCGAGCGGAAGTAAAATTTTATCGAAAATGTTTTTTGATAATCGGCTCAAAAAATAAGCTTGGTCTTTTGGCGACGGTGCTGCGTAAAGTTTGCCGTTTTCAATCGTTGCATAATGTCCAGTCGCAATGAAATCTATCCCATTTTCTTGGGCATATTCAAGCCCTACCCCAAATTTAAAAAGGTTACAGATTGGACACGGACTCGGTGTTTTCCCATGCAAATATTCTGCAATGAAGTATTGAATGATATTTTCTTCAAATTCTTCGTAAATGTCGATGGTTAGATATTCAATCCCAATTTGATTTGAAACTAAGCGTGCGTCATCTACCTTGCAGCATTTGTTGTTTTCTTCTCCGAATTTCAGAGTATAACCAACTACTCGATATCCCTGCTTTTTCAGTAATAATGCGACTACAGCACTATCCACACCACCACTCATGCCAACCAATACACTTTTCATCAAAAATCTCCTTCTGTGAATGTAACTCACAAAATCCCGAAAATTCTGTCAAATCATAAACTACACTATTTTTGTTGACGTCAAAAAGTTTATGAAGAAGTTGGCACGAAAGTGGGGTGCTCGAAAATGGGCTGAGATTAAACCCTTTGACCTGATCCAGGTAATGCTGGCGGAGGGAGGCAAATCTTTGCTATTTTGAAGTTCCTCAAATTTGAGGATTTAAATGGAAAATTTTGGAATTTATGTTATTATCACCAAACCGGTTTTGTCATACCGTGATATCGCAGAAATCTGCGTTAAGAATGAAGTTACGATGCTTCAATTACGCGAAAAACATCTTACAGACCGTCAGCTTTTGAAAGTGGCACGCGAAATTATTGGCATCACAAAAGGGACAAAAACAAACTTTGTCATTAATGACAGACCCGATATTGCGATGCTTTGCAATGCAGACTATCTTCATTTGGGACAAACTGATTTAACCATTTCGGAAGCACGCAAAATTGTCGGCAAAAAGATAAAAATAGGACTTTCTACCCATTCCATTCAGCAAGCACAAGATGCAATTTTACAAAAACCAGATTACATTGGTTTCGGACCAGTCTTTCCAACTACCACAAAAGCAATTCCAGACCCAACCGTTGGTACGAAGAATCTGCAAACAGTTTTGCAGTTTGCTGAAATTCCAGTTATTGCAATTGGAGGGATTTTCCCAGAAAACATAGATGAAGTTCTTGAAGTTGGTGCGAAAAATCTTTGTCTCGTTCGCCACTTTATGGAAACTGCTGATTTTGAAAATAGATTGAAAAAAATAAAAGAAAAAATGAGGTAATCTTTATGACACAAATGCAAATGGCAAGAGCTGGAACAATTACGAAAGAGATGCGCGAAGTAGCTACTTATGAGGGATTAGATGTTGAATGGATTCGGCAAGAAGTGGCAGTAGGCCGCATTGCGATTCCCAAAAACATTAATCACAATTTTGAGGCTCGTGGCATCGGAAATGGACTAAAAACAAAAATCAACGCCAACATAGGCACGAGTGGTTTACATTGCAATTTGCAAGAAGAGTTAGAAAAACTTGATGTTGCTGTCAAATATGGTTCAGACGCGGTCATGGATCTTTCTACCGGGGGAAATCTCGATGAAATTCGTCGCTTGATTATCAAACATTCACCCGTGATGATTGGAACTGTGCCAATTTACCCAGTGATGACCCGTCTTGCTGAAAAGAATATTCGCTTCCAAAATATGACCGCTGATATGCTTTTTGATGAAATCGAAGCCCAAGCAAAACAAGGCGTAGATTTCATGACTTTGCACTGCGGTGTTACGCGTCGTTCTTTGGAATTTTTAGATAATCACGAACGTATTGCTGGAATCGTCAGTCGCGGTGGTTCACTTTTGAAAAGATGGATGATCGATAATGATGCTGAAAACCCACTTTATGAACAGTACGATCGCATTTTGGATATTTGTGAAAAATATGACGTTACCATCAGTTTGGGCGACAGTTTACGCCCTGGCGCTGGAGCAGATGCAACCGATCGCGGTCAACTTGCTGAACTTCTTATACTTGGAGAACTCACTCAGCGCGCTTTTGCACGCGGCATTCAGGTTTTAGTTGAAGGTCCTGGACATGTTCCACTCGATCAAATTGAAATGAATGTGAAACTGATGAAGCACGTTTGTCATGATGCACCTTTTTATGTTTTGGGTCCATTGACTACCGATATTGCACCTGGTTATGATCATATAGTTGGCGCAATTGGTGGCGCAATTGCTGCCTCACACGGCGTTGATTTTATCTGTTATGTAACTCCACCCGAAAAAGA
>CAYQOZ010000116.1:0-4069 GCA_964419355.1 uncultured Candidatus Cloacimonadota bacterium
TTGCGATAGGTTTGAACACGAAATTTATCAAAATGCAGAAATTGAAGCAATGTTCGGTGAATTTACAAACGCGATTGAAACCGCAAATATTGATGAAATCATGACATTTTACAATGAAAATTATCTCAACGATGCATTTTCCAAAAGTGATTTTGAGGTAATATTTATAAATTACATTTCCGAGTATGATAGTTTAACAGCTAGTTTAGATAATTATTATTCTGATTTTTCGATTAATTGGACACTTTCTTGTGTTCCAACAGATTCAACAAATTCTGAAAAAATTATTTCGTTTCACGATATTATCGATTCGGATCATTATAAATTTATTGGAAACCAAATAAATCCACCAGCATACGACCCATTAAAACCAATGATTTTAGTGCAATCTTCTACTGCACAAAGTTGTGGGAATTGTCCCGCTACTGCCAATAAATTGGCAGAAATGAAACGCGAATACGGTGGACAACTCGTCTATCTTGATTATGTTTCCGATGGACCTAATCCAACTGAAATTTTTTACCCATTTGCAATGTACTATGAGATTTATACTCAACCAACCGTTGTATTTCAAGGAGAAGATATTGTAACTGGTTCATTGGCAGATGAATTAAATTCCTATTCCACTTACTGCGAAGAAATTGTAAATTCTGAAAAAATTATTCAGCTAAACTTATCAGACATATCTTGTGAAAACACTATTTTGGGAACTATAATTATTGATGGATTTGAAACTCTTCCTCTTGATAATTTAAAACTCGAAATGGCTGTTATTGAAAAATATTCAGAATATGAATATCACATAAATGGACAAGAATTACACAATGTTGTGGTGGCTGTTAAATCACAAGATTTAACTTCTGCCGAAATTGATTTTACGATTGATTATGAAATTGAGAACTTCGAAAATACTATGTTAGTTGTTTGGGTGCAAACAAAGGAAGAGCCTTATAACTCTGCAACTTGCAAGATTTATGATGCACAAGTTTATGATTTTGAAAATTAGGAGATAAAAATGAAAAAGACATTAATTATTTTGTTAATTGTTTTAGGAATTACCTTATCAGCAAATGATGAAGTTGTAAAAACTTCCAAAGCACACGATTTTAAACTAAAAAATTTGAAAGGAAAAAACATCAGACTTTCAGATGTTTACAAAGAAAAATTAGTGATTTTAGATTTTTGGGCAAGTTGGTGTATCCCGTGTAAAAAAGAGATGCCGCACCTTGACGCTCTCCAAAAAAAATACGATAAATATATCCAAGTTATCGCGGTTGATATAGACAAAGCCCGTCATATTCCTAAAGCAAAAACTTATGTTAAATCAAAAAAATTCAGCTTCGAAACACTCTTCGATACTGACCAAAAAATCATGAAATTATACAATGTGCAAAATCCACCGAACACTTTTATCATTGATAAAAATGGTGAAATTGTTTGGTCACATCTTGGTTACACGAACGGTGATGAAAAAGAAATCGAGGCACAAATCATCAAATTAATCGAAATCGACAAAAATGATTCGTTACAAACAGAAATAAACGGAGAAGCTGAATGAAAAAATATTTTTTTATATTCATCTTTATAGCTATTATTTTCAACATTTTTGCCGAAGATTTTTCGATTAGCGGAAGTAACGAATTAAAATTTATCTACCGAAATGTAGAAGATTCCCTCAACCAGTTTATGGAAGATAAATTCAAATTTGACCTTTCTTATGGTAACTTTCGATTTGGAATGACATATTCAGCACAATTGCCAGAATTCAACAAATTTACCCCCGCAGCGGAGCTATCTTCTAATGAAATTAGTAGTTCGTGGGTAGATCGTTATCTTGAATTTGAAGCTGATAATTTTTATATCCGAGGTGGAATTTTTGACGCTACTTTCGGTTCTGGCATTATTTTGAATGCCTACAAAAATTTAGATTTAGATGAAGATAATCGACTTGAAGGTTGCAAAACTTCTGCCAATTTTAACAATGTAGATATTGCAGGAATTTACGGAGTTAGTAACAATGATATAGTCTCTGGGATTGATTTTGAGATTTCACCAAACGACTTCATTAAAATTGGTTTCAGTGGTGTGAATGAACGATTTTTCATTGATTATGAGAATGGTTACAGCACCAAAAATATTTTTGATGCTAGAGCTGAATTTACACAAGATTTATTTGATGGGAAAATAGAATTTGCTAAAAATGAAAAATCCGATGGTATCGTAGAAGATTCAGAAGGAACTGCACTTTACGGTAATATAAACACTTATTTTGATAAATTCACATTAAGCGCATTTTACAAAAAATACGATAATTTTGTTGATCGTTTTAGTGAACTTCCAACTGTAAATTATTCTGAACAAGCAATTGCGGAATATGGTAATCACCAAAATCTTGGCTACGAAGAAGAAGGATTTCAAGGTATTATCCAATTTTTTCCAAATTACGAAAATGAATTTATACTAAATTATGCTGAAGGATGGTCTTTCGATAAAGCCGTAAAACAAAGTGATTTACATACAGAATTTATTCACCTATTTGCTAACAGTTCACTTAAATTTGAATATTCTCAGTTAGAACATATTGCTGATAGCCCAACAACATATTATTGGTCAAAAGAGACTAAGCCTGCTATTTCATACGATTTTATTTATGGTGAAACTCCTATTCTTCTAAAAACTAATTTTAAGACAAAGATAAAAGATTATTACGGTGAAGAATCATCAACATATGAACCGAGTTTCCAAGCTGATGTGGATTTTCACAAATTCTCTCTTTCGATAATTGCGACTCACGAGTTTCATGAATTTACTGAAATATCCAATACTTTGCCAAAAATCGGAGCAGAATTAGTTGCTTCCATTTGGAGTCATTCCGACATAAAATTATTTATTGGTTCTGAAAAAGGTGGACAAGTTTGCAGAAATGGCGTTTGTCAAAATCAAGTTGCATTCGATGGAATACGATTAACTGTTTCAACTAAATTTTAATAAAAAAATAAGGAGATAAAAAAATGAAAAAAGGAATTATTTTAATTTTTATGGTTACAATGTTATCTGCATTATTTGCAGATTTGGTGGTAAATATTCCGTTCGATTTGGATATTGTGGGACTTTCTTACGCTGAAGAAGGAGAATATGAGTTTGTTTCAGAATGGATAACAATGACAAACAACGGGAGCGAAACACAGACTTACACTTTCAAATATACAACCACAGAAGTACCAGACGGTTGGTCGCTAACAGCTTGTAATGATTTAGGCGTTTGCTATATGCCAAATTGGCCTATCCCAATTGAATTAGAAGCAAATGCATCAATGAATATTCATTTCTCAATTAATGTGAGCAGTTGCGACGGTTTTCCATTTGAGGTTACTTTTGATGAAGGTGATTTGACTGAACCTTTAATTTACAATTTCACATTTAACACTGCTGACAATGTGAGTGCAGAAAATTATGAATTAGTGAATTGCAAATTGCAGAATTTTCCAAACCCATTTAATGGTGAAACCACGATAAATTTTTCTCTCACCGCAGAGAACGCAGAGAACGCAGAGATTGAAATATTTAATGTGAAAGGTCAAAAAGTAAAAACTTTCTCTAATCTTCAAAGCATGAATTCGCCAGACCAACAAGTTACTTGGAATGCAAATAATTTTTCAAGTGGTGTTTATTTCTACGAATTAAATGTAGATGGCAAAAATTCAAAGTTAAATAAAATGGTGTTAATAAAATAAAAAGGAGAAAAAATGAAAAAATTATTCGTTGCTACATTGTTGTTAGTTGCCGCTATCTCTGCTTTCGCAACGCAGATGGTTGTGGTGGGAGAAGTTTTTACGGAAACTTGGTGAGGTTACTGTCCAGACGCCCGGGACGGGCTGTCTCAAATGAACGAAAATCTAGATAATTTTATTCCATTATTATGGCAAGGTGACGGTTCTAATCCAAGCCCTGGTAATTCATCTCGAAAATCTTTATACGGAGTTGGTGGAATCCCACACGCACAATTTGGTGGATACTTATCTTCCGTTGGTGGTGGTGGAAATATGTATCCTACTTACCTTTCAAAATA
>CAYQOZ010000117.1:0-3955 GCA_964419355.1 uncultured Candidatus Cloacimonadota bacterium
CACCCTCCACTTCAGGGAAAGGTGCATTATCACTGCCAAATGCATCGATTGCTATTCGCATTTATTCCTTAATATCAATAACTTTTTTACCGTTGTAATGTCCGCATTTTTTGCACACATTATGTGGTTGTACAGCTTCACCACAATTTGAGCACGTTGCTACTGCAGGTGCAGTTGCTTTGTAATGCGTTCTTCTTTTATCTCTACGAGATTTTGAAGTTTTCCTTTTTGGAACTGCCATAATTTCACATCCTTAATTTATTTTAAATCTTTTATTTTTCAATGCGTTAGATTCTGTAAACGCAATCAACTGAACGCTAAACTATTTTACTAAGTTTTGGTGTCAAGAATTTTGAGTGGAGATATTTCCAACTTATTAATAGCAATATGGTTATAAGAAAAAAATGGCACGCCCGTAGGGATTCGAACCCCAAACCTCCTGATCCGTAGTCAGGTGCTCTATCCAATTGAGCCACGGGCGCACATGTGCTAACTAAATGAAAAAGAAGGGTATAAATGTCAAGATATTTTAGCCATTTATCTAAATAGTAAACTACATTTTTTATTCTAATTTATAAATCGAAGCCACAAATTTCTTTGTAATCCACTTTTATTTTTAGGTGTGATTTCTTTCAAAAAAAACCTTCAAAGTCTAAACCTTGAAGGTTAAATAAAATCATTCAATTATCTGTCAAAAAAATCAAGAAACCAATTTATCTTTTTCCTTTCAACTTACGAGTTCCTACATTTTTTGCTCTTTTATTGAAGTGTTCTACCATAAGTGGGCTCGCCACAAATATGGAAGAATATGTTCCTACAACAACTCCGATGAGAAGTGCGAAAGCAAAATCGTGAATTACGGAACCACCAAAAATGTATAAACTAAGCACCACCATAAATGTCGTCAACGAAGTAATAATCGTTCTGCTGAGGGTTTCATTGATGCTGTGATTAATCACACTTTCATAAGATTCTCTCCGGAAAATTTTCAAATCTTCACGAATTCTATCAAAAATTACAATTGTATCATTCAATGAATATCCCACAATCATGAGAAGAGCGGCCACAATCGTCAAACTAATCTCCTTTCCTACAATAGAAAAAATTCCTACCGTAATGAGAACATCGTGAAAAAGAGCTATCACCGCGGCAATTCCGAAAGCAAATTCAAAGCGCCACCAAATGTAAATAATGATTCCCATCAAAGCCCAAAAGATTGCGAGAATCGCTTTCCCTTTTAGCTCTTCACCAATTTTGGGACCCACCTCTTCTTGCAAACGAATCAAGGTTTCTGCTTCCACATATTCTGGAAATTCTCGTGAAATTATTTCCACGATTTTCTTAGTAATTTTCACATCAGAATCTTCCGTCTTTTTCGATTTAATCAAGACAAGATTCTTACCTTCGTGATTGCTCGCTTCTTGAATGACAGCATCAGCTATCCCACTTTCGTTTAGTACATCACGAATAATTTGCACATCAAGTGGTTCAACGCCTTCTATTTTTGGCGTTAAATCAAGTTCAAGTGCCACACCGCCGGTAAAATCGATGCTATATTTCGGACCGCTATTCATAAATAATGAAACTAATCCAGCCAAAATAATCAAAATCGAAATGGCAAAAGTTACCTTTCTTTTTCCTGTAAAATCTATATTTGTTTTTCCAAAAAATTTCATTGCTTCCTCCTAAATGCTCAATTTCTTTCTGTTAACATTTGTAATGAAGCCATCAAAGATTGCTTTTACCAGAACAATTGAGGCAAACATTGAACCAACAATACCGATTGAAAGAGTTACAGCAAAACCCTTGATTGGTCCTGTTCCAAATTGGTAGAGAACCAAAGCTGTTATCAATGTTGTAATGTTGGCATCGAGAATTGTTACCAAAGCTCTACTAAAACCACTATCGACCGAAGAACGAATAGTTTTTCCGGCAGCAAGGTTTTCTCGAATTCGCTCAAAAATAATCACATTCGCATCCACCGCCATACCGATGGTAAGAATCATACCAGCAATACCGGGCAATGTAAGTGTTCCTTCCAGCATTGTCATCACGGCAACAATGAAAGCAATATTGATAATTACGGCAATATCCGCGATTAAGCCGGAAAGCCCATAATAGAAAATCATAAATAAAATCACAGCAATCAATCCAATAATAGCCGCAATAATTCCAGCTTTGATACTATCAGAACCGAGAGTCGGTCCGACAGTTCTCTCTTCAATAATATTTACCGGAGCAGGAAGGCTTCCCGCATTGAGAACAATAACCAAATCATTCACTTCTTCGATGCTAAAGTTTCCTGTAATTCGAGCTTCTCCTGTAGGAATTCTGCTTTGAATTGTTGGTGCAATAAACACGATATCATCAAGTAATATCGCCAATTTTTTTTCAATATTTTGTCCGGTTACATTTTTAAAAATCTTCGCACCATCTTTATCGAAATTGAGTAAGATGTAAGGACCTTTATCTTTTTGTGTGTAACCTTGCCCAATTTTTGTTTGTGCTTTTTCAAGATATTTTCCAGTAATTTCAGCTTTTTCGTGAAGCACAAATATTTGACGAGAAATGTAAGGATCATCTTTATCTTCTTTTCCAATAGCAACTTGCAGACCAGCAGGAATATATTTTGTGAATTCAGAATCTTTAAGAAGTTTTCTAAGAATATCGATATTATCATAATCGATTTTCATAATCATATCATCTTTATCGGTAATCAAATTTGTGAAAATAGCCAGTTTTTCTTCTTGTGCATCTTCCACATCTTCTTCTAGAATACCAACTATTGGTTCAGAAATTTCAGCAAATTTTTCCAATTGAGGATAAGTTTCCCGATTTTCTTGCAGATAAATATTTAGTGCATCAAAAACTTTTTGGGTCTCTTCGGGAGAGGCTACCAGCTTAAATTCTAACATCGCCGTTTTACCAATTAAATCTTTTGCTCTGCTTGGATCTTTCAATCCCGGCAATTGAATAATAATTCTGTTTGTATTACTAACTCTTTGCAAAGTGGGTTCCGCCACGCCAAATTGGTCAATACGATTTCTTATAACTTGCAATGCCGTTTTCACTGCATTCTCTTGCTCTTTTTTGGTAAGTTCCAAACCAGAATAGTCAACTTCCAATTGGATTTGAGATCCACCTTGAAGATCCAGCCCAAGTTTCAGGCGTTTACTCGTCCAAAAATCTGGAAGATTTGGCACCACAAGAGGTAAGAAAAAGTAAGCCGTTACCAGCAGAACAATCAAAATAATCATTCCGCGCATTTTACTTCTCTTCATTTTATTTTACTCTCCTTATTTTTTTGAAAAATCAAAAACTAATTTTGTGCCTTTAGCGTCAAGAATTTTGTCCTGTGCTCTTAAAACCAATCTCCTTTTCTTCGTGAATTCCGGGCAATTTTATCTCTCCGAATTGATCTTCAAATTTTTCAATATTCTGTTCGAGAGTTTTCAAAAGTTGTTTGGCATGTTGAGGAGTTGTCAAAATTCGGCTGTAAATTCTTGCCGTTGGCAATCCCGGTAACATCCTCCCGCAATCAATAATAAACTCAGATGGATTATTTACAATCATAAAGAAATTTGCATAAATTCCTTCCCCTACTTTTTCATCAATCTTCACATTGATTTTTTGTTTTTTTGGTTTTTCCACAATATGCTCCTTTATTTTTATATTTTTAGAAATTTTCTTTATTTGATTTTTTTTATATTTGCTCTTTTTCCAAATCATTCATTCTGCCATCAATCAATGATACCATTTTTTTTTCGTAATGCTTCATCAACGCATTTTGGAACATATTTCAAAGTGTCGCCACCCAAACCGACCACTTCGCGAATCATCGTGGAGCTAATGTATAAATATTTTGATTTCGGCACGAAAAATACCGTCTCAATTTCATCGCAAAGATTTTTGTTCATCAACGCGAGTGAAAGTTCATACTCAAAATCAGAAACAG
>CAYQOZ010000118.1:0-3861 GCA_964419355.1 uncultured Candidatus Cloacimonadota bacterium
TAGTGATTTATCAGTTGCAATTTTATTTTTTTTTCATCACAAAATTTTTGCATTTGAAGAATTTCATTTTTAGAAGTTCCAGTTTGCACAACCATATTTAATTTGATCGGAAAATCTTCATTTCGTGCCGCTTCAATTCCGTTCAAAACATCATTTAAGACCCCACCACGAGTATAATTTCGGTATTTTATTTCATCTAATGTATCACACGAAATATTTAGATTTGAAAGTCCTGCATTTTTTAAATCTTTGGCAAATTTTGGTAATAAAATTCCATTTGTGGTCATGCCAATTTCAGTGATATCATCAACAGCTGAAATCATTTTTACTAAATTAACAATTCCATTTTTGATGAGAGGTTCTCCGCCGGTGAGACGAATTTTTCTAATTCCTAATCTTGCGGCAGATTTCACCACTTTTTCTATTTGTTCAAATGATAAAAAATCGGAATGTGATTGCAATTCCACGCCATCTTCGGGCATACAATAAGTACAACGCAAATTACATTTATCAGTTATCGAAATGCGTAAATAGGTTATTTCACGATTAAATTTGTCGCGCATCTACTACCGTTCCTTCCGAAATTTCTGCGATGCCACACTCGATTTTAATGAGTGCATCTGCAGAAATAAGTGCATTCAAATGTGACGAACCGTGATATTTTAATGGAACGGCAAATCCGTTTTCCAATTTTACGGGAATGTAGGAAGTTCGCTCCGTATTTCGCTGTTTCACATCGTTTGCCAATTTTGCTTTGATGTTTTTTTGGTTAAATTTTATACCCATCATTTTGAATAAAAATGGTTTTAAAAAAAGTTCAAAAATCACAAAAGTTGAAACTGGATTTCCGGGTAAACCGAAGACAAACTTGTCATTTTTCCGTCCAAAAAGAGTAGGTTTTCCAGGCTTAATTGCTAATTTATGGAAAAGGATTTTCACGCCATTTTGTTCAATCATTTGCGGTACATAATCAAATTCACCCATCGAAACACCGCCAGAAAGAATGACGACATCGCATTCATCAATTGCATTTTGAATAATTTTGAGAGTCGCATTTTTGTCATCTGGAACGGTGCCATAATATTTTGCTTTGCAATTCATTGCTTCAATTTGAGCGGTTATTTGAAATCCGTTGCTGTTGTAGATTTGTCCAACTTCGAGTTTCTCACCCGGATTTTTTAATTCTGTACCGGTAGTGATAACGCCGACAAGTGGCTGTTTTGCAACTTCTATTTCGTCAATTCCAAGTGATGAAAGCACACCAACTTCTTGCGGACGAATTACACATTTTCCGATAACTTTTTCACCAACTTTCAGATTTTCTGCTCGATAAATAATGTTATCATTTTTTTCAGACTCAAAAGAAAGAAAGTTATTTTTCACAGTACAATTCTCTATTTTCACCACTCTGTTTGCACCTTTTGGAATCATTGCGCCGGTCATAATTTTTGCACATTCACCGATTTTTAATTCTGTATTTGTAAATGTACCAGCTGCAATTGTTTCGATAATTTTCAAATTTTTATTCCCACTTTTGTGATTGTAAGCAAAACCATCCATCGCCGATTTGTCAAAAGGTGGTGATTCAATTTCCGAAAAAATATCGTTTGCCAAAACACGACCGAGTGAACTTGTTACTTCTATTTTTTCAGTTTTTAGGTCGATTTTGATGTCTTCCATAATTTTTTGTGCAACATCTATTTTTATCATTTTCATTCTCCTAATTTTTCAATTTTACCATTTTCAAGGTAAATTATTTCATCGCTAATTCGTTTCGCAAAATTGTGATCGTGTGATGCAAAAATTACCGTTGTTTTGTTTTTTATTTTTTGCAAAATTTCTTCCAATAATTTAACTGTTTGTTTGTCCACATTTGCAGTTGGCTCGTCTAATAAAAGCACTTTTGGTTGTAAAATTAAGGCACGTGCAATCGCCACTCGTTGAATTTCTCCACCAGAAATATTTTTACTTTTGCGATTTTCAAAATTTTCTGATCCAACTAATTTTAGCGCGTCTTTTACTTTTTCATTGATGTTTTTTTCTTTGCGAATTTTTAATCCAAAAGCCACATTATCGAAAACCGTTCCACTAAATAAAAGTGGATTTTGATGTACATAAATGGAATTTTGCATTTTGAATTTGTGCTCTCCCAAAAGTCCGTTGAGAATTTTTAATAGAGTGGTTTTTCCTGAACCATTTGCTCCCAAAATTGCATAAATCTTACCTTTTTCAAAATTAAGTTTCTTAATATTTAAAACTATTTTTGTTTCATAAGCAAATTTCAAATCTTTAATCATTTTTTATCCACAAATGTAAAATAAAATTAATTGATAATGCAATTATCATCAAAATCAAACCGAGTACAAGTCCCAATTCAAACGCACCTTTACTTGTTTCTAATGCGATTGCTGTGGTAATTGTACGAGTGTAAAAACGGATGTTCCCACCCAACATCATCGAAACGCCAACTTCGCCAATGACACGTCCAAATCCGGCTAAAATTGCCGATAAAATGATGAATTTTGCTTCTTTTATTGTTGCTTTGAAAATGTCTTTTCGCTTTGCTCCGAGAGTTTTGAGGGTATCAAAAAAACGAGAATCTAGTTTGGATAATCCAGAGTAAACCATTGATGCAATCAGCGGAAAAGCGAGAATTGATTGACCGATGATAATGGCAAATGGCGTGAATAAAATGCGTGAATTTCCAAAAATACCATTATTGGAAAGCATCGTGTAAATCAAAAGCCCGATAACAACTGTTGGTAATGCCATCAAACTGTGTAGAAATGAGATAATGCTTCTTTTGAAACGGAAGTTTTTCAAATGCAAAATGATGCCGAGCGGAATGCTGAAAATGGAAGCAATTATGACTGATGAAGTAGTTAATTTAAGCGATGTCATAACAATTGAAAGCATTTCTCGATTTTGAGAAAAAAGAAGAAAAATTGCTTCGTTAAAAGAATTACTCATTTATTTAACTGTGCCTGTATAAAAAAGCTGTGTGCTGTTTTTTTGAAAATTATTAATCATTTTTTTGGCTTTTTCGCTCGTGATCCAATCAATGAATTTCATCGCAGATTTGTAATTTATATTTGGATGTTTTTGCGGATTTACCGCGATTACGCCATATGGATTGAATAGATTGTCATCACCTTCAAAGAGAATTTTTAGAGTAATTTTGTTCTGCATTGCAATAAAAGTTCCTCGATCTGTGATTGTGTAAGCTCCAAGTTCATTCGCCATATTTATGGTTGTGCCCATACCTTGACCGATCTCTTTATACCACTTTCCTGTTGGTGAAATTTCGGCATTTTTCCACAATTTTTTCTCTTTTTTATGTGTGCCAGAATCATCTCCGCGAGAGATAAATTCTGCTTTTGAAATTGCGATTTTTTGAAAAACATTAACGGCATTTTGTGCTTCTGATATTTTCGCAACATCACTTTTTGCACCGATGATTACAAAATCATTGTACATCACATCGCATCTATTTATGCCCAATCCATTGGCAATAAATTTATCTTCTGCACCGCGTGCGTGAACTAAAATAACATCAACATCGCCATTCTCTCCGAGCTTGATGGCTTTACCTGTTCCAACTGCAACAACATCGATTTTGATGTTTGTATCAGCTTCAAATTCTGGAAGTAAATATTCCAACAAACCGCTATTTTCTGTGCTGGTGGTAGTGGCGAGTTTGAGAGATGCATTATCACCACATCCAAATAGAATTGCGATAAAAATAATTAGTAAGAATTTTTTCATTCTTCCTCCATTTCTTTTTTTGAATGAAGAAAGCAAGAGCATACAAATGGTAAATTTATTTGCATTCTCGCCTTTTCAAACACGGAAGGCAGTTCC
>CAYQOZ010000119.1:0-3820 GCA_964419355.1 uncultured Candidatus Cloacimonadota bacterium
AATTTGCTCCGTCTTATAAATCAATTAAGGAGGATATTATGAGAAAATTAGTTTTATTTATAATGCTATTCCAAATTAGCCTACTCCTCTTCGGAGCCGAATATAAAATTCTGCTTTCTTGGGATGAATTTGAAGGTGAATGCAACGGTTTTTTATCTGGTTCTATCGGTAAAAATGTTGGTTTTGTGAATGGCGTTCGTGCCGAAAAAACATTGAACAATAAATTAATTTCCGTTGGAGAGGGTCGCTCTTCTGAAGCAAAACAAGTTTTCAAAATAAATGCTGATGATGGTTATTTTACATTTTGGATAAAAGATAAATTTGCAGATGACGATATGAACACTGACCCAAATTTGATAACACAATCTAAACCTTCAATTTCCATTTATAAAGGTAATAATCTTCTTAAAATAATCAATATTCCCGTTGGTCAAGGACTTGCCTGCAAAGTTTTTACACTTGATGCAAGTAACGGTGAAGTGGATAGAGAGATTAAATATTTTCCAAAATCAAGAATAATCGTTGGAAAAATAGTTAATGCTGTTGATGGGAAATCCCTTTCAAATACAAATGTCTCTATTGTAAATTACATGAAAGAGACACAAAATTTCCAAACGGATGAAAGTGGAATTTTCATATTTAATGTAGATATTGGCAAATATACCATAAACATTTCAAAAGATGGTTTTATTGGTAATTCACTTCCTGTAATTATGGGAGCAGATGAGATGCCACGCGAAATTATTTGTGCATTAAGTCCGGAAATTAAAGAATTTAGAATTGTACTTACCTGGGGTAGTAGACCGCGAGATTTAGATGCACACCTCAGTGGACCAAATCCTGACGGTGGAGACTTTCATATTTGGTATCGTAACAAAATGTTGATTGGTGGTAAAGATTTTCTAGATAAAGATGATACAAATAGTTACGGACCAGAAACAATTACAATTTATAAACCTGCCAAAGGGAATTACAAATATTCAGTTTTTGATTATTCCAATAAAAATAAGAAGAATTCAAAAAAACTCTCTTTAAGTAATGCGATTGTGCAAGTTTACAACAATAATAAACTGCTGGCTACTTTTGAAATCCCTCAAAATTTTAAAGGGAATTGTTGGCATGTTTTTAGTA
Source organism: uncultured Candidatus Cloacimonadota bacterium (assembly GCA_964419355.1). Lineage (GTDB taxonomy): Bacteria > Cloacimonadota > Cloacimonadia > Cloacimonadales > TCS61 > TCS61. The sequence continues at coordinate 1,132 of CAYQOZ010000119.1, forward strand.
TAGATGAGACGCATGAAATTATCCCAATAAATAGGGTTAATTTCGAAAAAAACGAACAAAACATACACTAAAAAGGAGGAAGTATGAAAAAGTTCACAATTATTGCTATAATGATTGTAGCAGTTTTGGTAACCACGGCGTGTGGTGGAAATGGTAACACAAATAGCGTTAAAAAGGTTTACGAGCCAGAATGGTATCGATTACAAGACAATGTTGAATTTGTTCAAGTTTATGGTAAGTCCGTAAAGGTTTCTGAAAATTCATCTTACGATGCGGCTTACGCAAACGCGATGCTTGAAGCGGCACTGTATGTTGAAACTTATGTTAAGGGCATGATTAAAAACTATGAAGAAGAAGCCGGTGTAAATAATCCACAATTATTGGCTTTGGTAAGCAAGGTAGTGAAAGCTGTTGCGAGTGCAAAATTTAATAATACTTTAGTAACAAAACAGGAAACTATCGTTACTGCCGAAAATCGTTTTAAGACTTTTGTCCGTGTGAGCATTCCTAAAGAGGCTGTAAACAAAAATTTGGTTAATAAAATCAAAAATGAAGAAGCACTTTACAATCAATTTAAAGCTTCTCAAGCTTTTGGTGAGTTAGAAGAAGAAGTAAAGAAATACTAATCTAGTTTAACTAAAAAAGTGTTCGACATTTCGAACACTTTTTTAGTTAATAGGAAAATTATGAAAAAATACAAATATCTTTTATCTATATTTTTACTTATAATTCTGTGTGGTTTCTCATCTAAACCAGAAAATATTGAACCAAAACCAAAAACTTTTCCAAATTTTAAAATCCCAGCTTGGCTAAATGAGATACCAAAAAACTGTATTATCGGAATTTCTAAAAAAAGCCATTTTAAAACAGACATGTATGAATCTGCCAAACAAATGGCAACAATTATGGAATGTCGTAATCATGCATCTTTCACAATAGATAAATCTGCATTTAAAAATACCGAAAATATTGTGACAACAAATAAAGCAGATTTTAGATTAAATGTTGTTGCGAATCCGGAAAATTTAAAAAAAACTCATGAAAAAATACAACTTTTAGATGAATTTTATTTTAATGATTATTTTGTAGGGTTATATTCAACCCAAAATATTAAAGTATCAGAATCAACTGAACATGAATTATTCGATTGGTTTTCCGATAATTTAATAGTTCTCAGAGATGACAATGTTTATTGCTATACTGTCGCTTCCTCATCAAATCTAATCTCAGCGTGGGAAAATGCTTCTCAAACTGCAAGATTAGAGATTGGAAAATATTTAGAAGTCGAAATTGAAGCTTCAAGTGAAAATATAAATTATAAAATTGAAACGAACATCAGTGTTGAATCCACCCAAATAACAAATAACATTAGGAATACTAAAAGCCACATTTTATACCAAACAAGTGGTATTTTATCAAGTTATACGGTCTATTTAGAAACTGTTTATCAAATAAAACAATAGAGGAAGACGGAAAATGAAAAAAATGATTTTAGTAGTATTATTGACACTGATTGTGATTGGATTATTAGCCCAAACAGATTTTGAAAAATTTCAACAACAAAAACAGCAAACTTTCGATAATTTCAAAACAGAAACCAAAAAAGCAGAAGCAAATTATTATGCGAAACAAGATTCGCTTTTTATTCAATACAAAGAGCAAATCGAAAAACTTTGGAATGAGTTTAAAGAATCTACGCCGACAGAATGGGTGAGTTACAACTCCGATTTTTCTGGTAGAAGTAAAGTGAATTTCGAAAACAGTAAAATTGATGTAGCCGCTGTGGTGGAAGTTCCCAAAGATGATTCTCCCGAAGAAAAAGCAAAGCAAGAAAAGAAAGCAAAAGAAATTGTGAAAGAGCAATTAAAAGCTCTTCTCAAAGAAAAAGACAAAGTCACAAAAACCACAATTTTAGAAAATCAGGTAAAAATTCCAGCTAAAAAAGATGAAACACCAAAAGCAATTACTCCGCAAAATCTCGATGAAATTGCCGAACAAATCGTGAAAACTGCTGGAAAAGAGTTGATTGTAAATAAGGACGGCAAGAAAAATATCAAATACAATATCTCTTTGGAAATGATGCCAAACAACATAAAAATACGAGCCCAAAAATATAAACCACTCATAGAAAAATTTTGCAAGAAACATAAAATTGACCCAAAGATAGCAATGGCAATAATTCATACTGAATCTTTTTACAATCCAAAAGCATACAACAGGCACGGAAACGCCTACGGAATGATGCAAATTGTTCCAAAATATGCTGGTATAAATATGAATAATTATCTTTTCAAAAAAAACAAAAAGCCAACTTCAAAACAGCTATTTAACCCAGCTACAAACCTTGAAATGGGAATTGCATACATGCGTTGGCTCGCTGATAATAAGTGGCAAAAAGTAACGAATAAAACAAACCAATATTACTGCATTATTTGTAGCTATAATGGTGGACCCGGCACGATTTATAAAGCAATGACAGGAAAGATGAATAAGATTGGGCAAAAAAAATGGGATAAAATGATGTCTGATTTAAGCAATTGGGACAGCGAAAGATTATACAAAAGATTGAGAAAAAAAGTTCCGTGGGCAGAAACGAGAAAATACATCAAACTCGTTCTAGACAGAATGGAAAAGTATTACGGAGATATTTAATTAAAAGGAAATAACTATGAAAAGAAAGATTATGATT
>CAYQOZ010000120.1:0-3639 GCA_964419355.1 uncultured Candidatus Cloacimonadota bacterium
TTCGCATCATTCAGCTGAGTGAATTTCTTTACAATAGTTTTGAAACTTCTATTTTTCAACAAACTATAAAAATATTCTCAATTCCTCAAAATGACGTTAAAATTACAAAGTTCAAGCACAATCTATACAACCTATTTCATCAAAAATCAGATTTTCTGCCAGAAAAATATGTTTTGGGGAAAGCACGAATTGATGCAATTTTCATTAATGTAATTCTGCCACTCGTCGTGGTTTATGCTCGTGAAAAAAATTACCAAAATTTAGAAAGCGTAGCAATTCAAATTTATGAAAATTACCACTCGCTTTCCGAAAATTATATTTCCAAATATATGAAATTGTTTATGAATATCGAACAAAAAAAGTTGATTTCTCAAAAAGAAATGTTTCAACAAGGAATTTTAAAATTATATTTTGATAATTGCAAAAATCATGATTGTGAAGCGTGTGAAATATGATACTTTTTTAAAAAACGCTTGCAATATTTGACAAAATATACGGAAATTACTTCAAAAAAATTATCTTTGTGAAAGCTGTCAAGAAGACCATTTTCTTTTATTCATCACTTTCTCATTTAATTTAATAAACCTCAAAAAGCATAATCGCTTGAATTGGATTGTTCTTAATATTACGCAGTATTTGTATTGTTTTATCCAATTTCAATTCTTTTAAGATATCTTTTTGAAGCGTTTTGGAAGCGATTTCCAAATTAAATTTTTCTTTCAATAATTCTTCAAAAATACTTTTCTTCTTAGGATAATATTTTATCGAATAATCTGTAATTTCGGCAAATTGTACAGCTTTGATTATGGCATCATTCAAAATTCCAATCTCATCTACAAGATGATTTTCTTTTGCCTTATCGCTACTCCAAACTTGACCTTGAGCGATTGTCTCTACATCATTAAATGGAATATCCCTGCCAGTTGCAACGCGAGTTTTAAATTCAAAATAGGTATCTTTGATGTCATTTTGCAACGCTTCATACTCTTCTTGATTTGGTTTTGTGTAGATATTTAATAAATCAGCAAATTTACCGCAAGAAATTTTATCCGAATTAAGATCAATCTTTTGGGTGAAATCATAAACATTTGGAATCATTGCCACCACACCAATTGAGCCTGTTATCGTGAATGGGTCTGCAAAGATAAAATCTGATTCTGCCGAGATGTAATATCCGCCAGAAGCCGCTACATTTCCCATCGAAATCACAACTGGTTTAATTTTTCTCAATTGTTTAATTCTGTTCAAAATAATTTCAGATTCAAGTGCACTTCCGCCCGGACTATTCACTCTAATCACAACTGCTTTGATAGAATTATTTTTTTGAACTTTATCAAAAATCTTATCCATTCTTGACGCAGAAATATTCTGCATTCCATAAATTGAATTGGCAGAAACAATTGGTCCATTTGCATAAATCACAGCAATATTGTCATCTTTTCTCTTGCGTTTTAGGATATTATATTTTTGCAAGTTAACAACTTTATTATCGGAAATTTCCAATTTTTCAAAAAGCTCATCTCGAAAAATTAGTTCATCCACCAATCCGTATTCTACAGCGGTTTCTTTATCAATTGAAATTTCATTTCGTTCTTCATAAATTTTCTTTATCTCTTCAAAAGTTATATTCCTATTTTTGGAAATAGTTGTAAGAATTTTATCGTAAATATCAGTGAACAAAATGTTCAAATTCTTTTTTACAGATTGAGAATAGCTATTTCTTGAAAAACTTTCGCCAGCACCTTTATATTTTCCAGCGTGAATTACCTCGATATTCACACCAATTTTATCCAACATATCTTTGTAGAATAGGGAAGAGCCACCAATTCCTGTTAGATAAATTCCAGCCGATGCAGAAGGGTTCAAATAAATTTCATCCGCAACCGATGCTAACAGATAATCTTTTTGGAGAGCAATATCAAAGTAGGCAATTACCTTTTTATCACTTTCTTGAAAATTGCGAATTGCCACGGAAATTTCATTAATATTGGCCAGACCGCACTGAATATATTTGGGTTCTAAAATTATTCCTACGATATTTTCATCCAAAGTGGCATGATTAATTTTTTCCACAATCGAATGCGTTGAAATTGTATTTTCACCGAAGATATTTTCGGTAAATTCGTTGTGGTCATTAATTGTTCCAGATAACTTTAAATGCAGATAAGAACCTTTTTTCACCCTTGCTATTCTATCATTTTTGGTAAATCCTTTTCCAATTGAACTTATCGTTTTAACCATTAAAATGCTTGTCAACATTATGATTAATACCGATGTGAGACAGCCAAACGCAAACCATTTTGATTTCATTTTTTTCTCCTATAACATCTATTTTCAATAAAAATTTTTTCTTTAGGTTTTTCTTTAAAGACAAAACTAAACCGCTCCGTTTGGAGCGGTTTATCTACCTATTCTAAAATTAACATCCGCAACAACAACACTCTTTCTTCTCTCTGTAAACACACAAATATGCAGAATCTTCTTCCACATTTACTTGAAATTTTTGGTTCGCTTCAATTTCAAAAGTTTGATTTGCTTTGAAAATTTGCCACTTGTCTGAATTTGGTAACTTCACGATTAAGCGACCGCTAATAACTGTCATAATTTCTTTCGAAGAGGTGCCAAATTCGTATTTGCCTTTTGCCATCACGCCGATTGTAGCTGCATCTTCTGCAACTTTAAACGCGATCGATTTTACTTTTCCTTCAAAATATTCATTTGTTTTAAACATAATTTTCTCCTTTTCTAACCACCACTAATGAGGTGAATAACTTTCACATCTGCACTTTTTGGCACGATAAATTTATCGTAATTTTCTTTCCTTACTAATTTGCCATTCACCTTAACCACCAACATTCGAAATGTGTAGTTCATCAATTTCAAAATGCGATTGATAGTCATATTTTCTTCCCAATTTAGGGAATTTCCATTAACCGTAATAACTTTCATATATCCTTCAAAAGAATTTCCAAAACCAAATTTGCCTGCATATTTGCCACGATATTAACTCGTGGAGCCATCGGTGAAATGCCTTTAGGTGCCTTTGTTACTTCATCTCCACAAATGTAAAGATTATCAATTTTTCTAGTGTGAAGAATTTCATTTTTTCCCCAACCTGCCAAACCAGATGCAACAATAATCGGTTTATTTGGAAATTCTGTTAGGCAAGTTTCAATCAACATTTTCTTCATTTTTGCTTTATCAAAGGCTTCCACCAAAATATCTACCTCATCAAAAATGGTTGGAATATTTTTTCCATTCAATTTTATATCGTGAATTTGAAATTTTGTAAAAGGGCTAATTTTCTCTAAATTTTCGAGGAGGGCAACCACTTTTGGTTTTCCAATTTGGTCTATGAAAAATTGTTGCCGATTTAAATTGGAAGGTTTTATCCTATCAAAATCGGCAAAAATTAATTTTCCTATTCCAGCTCTGGTAAGCGAAATAGCAATATTAGAGCCGAGCCCGCCACAACCTGCAATTCCAATTACAGCATTTTGTAAAACTGGAACAAATTTTGGGTTATGTTTACAGAAGAAATCTCTTTTTTTCACAATAATTTATCATTAATTTATGTTCTTCACAACTTCCAAAACTTCCGGAAGATCCATTCCTAAATCTTTCAAATGCTCAATTTTT
>CAYQOZ010000121.1:0-3633 GCA_964419355.1 uncultured Candidatus Cloacimonadota bacterium
AAAGTGTAGACATAACTAACCTATAGTTATACAAATTTTGTATACAATAACTTTTGCATCTTGCACAAATCTACATCTTCAATAAATTCATAATTTTATATTTCCCATTTTTTCTTTCACCCAATTCCAAAAACAATTTAAACTAAATAATGTCAATTTTTTATCATATAATCATAAACCTATACTCACCACCAAAAGAAATAATCTTTCTTTGGGTGTCAATGGTTTTATTAGCAAAACCTAATCTGTACCTTCGATTGTTTCAATGTAAAGTTCTTTGCCAGCGGTTAGTTCTGTATTGAAAGAATCACATTTTGGGCACATAAAGATTGGTTCATCAATCGAGAATTCGTAATTGCAATTGAGGCATTTGACGCATACATTTCTTTCTGTCATTGTCAGAATAGCATTCTCGAATCCGTCATAATCATCTTTCATGTATTTAAAATTTGTTAGCATTACCTCTTCTATAACTTGGTGGAACTTCCCAACTACAATTTTAACTTCGGTGATTTTTTTTAGGTTTTCCTTGGCTTTTGTCTCTTTGGCAATTTCCAAAAGTGAATGAATGATTGCTCCTTCGTGCATCAACAAATCCTTGGTAACGGATCAGATTCCAGCATCAGAAGTGGACGCAAGCCACCAATTGAAGTTCGCAAATAAACGCCAGTTATTTCTGTAGTAACTTCACCAATTATTGCTGTTTCTTTTCCGTGTTTATGGGTTTTCATTTTGCTTATTAAATTGGAAGTTTCACTGCTCACGAATGAAACAAGTTTGCCTTCATTCGCCATATAAAGTGCATCTAAACCCAGTAGTTCGCAAACTGCATTCACAGAATTTTTTATAGGAATATCCTCTTCATTGATGATAATCCCGAAACCAGTATCTTCGGCAACTTCGTTTAAAATTGTGGCAACTCCACCACGAGTTGCATCTCGCAGAAAATTCACATTTCCGTTTTTCAACATAATTTGAACAAGTTCGTTCAAACTTGCACAATCACTTTGAGGAGCGGGAGTTAATCCCAAATTTTCGCGTGCATTTATGATGGCAATTGTGTGATCACCGATAGTTCCGTTCACGATAATTTTATCACCGATTTGTATTTTTTTGCTCGTTAAATCCACATTTTCGGGAAGATAACCGATTCCAGTGGTCGTGATGTAAATACCGTCACATTTGCCTTTTTCCACAACTTTTGTGTCGCCGGCAATTATCTTTACATTTGCCTTTTCCGCCGTTTTTTGAACGGATTTTGTAATTGTTTTTAAGTCGCTGATTTTGAATCCTTCCTCAATGATATAGGTTATCAGCAAATATTTTGGAATTGCACCTTTCATTGAAACATCGTTTACAGTACCAGTTACGGAAAGTTTGCCGATGTCTCCGCCTGGGAAAAAAATTGGTTTGATAACGTGAGCATCAGTTGTAACGACCGTTCTGTTTTCAATTTCTATGGCATCATCCAAACTCGGAAGTTTGAAGTTCTTATCAAAAATGTCATTAATTAATTTTCGCGTTAATCCGCCACCGCTACCGTGCCCTAAAGTGATGATTTCATTTTTCATATTTATCTCTCATATTTAAAATACGCTGCACAACTTCCTTCTGAAGAAACCATACACGGTCCGATTGGATGAGCAGGATTGCATTTTTTCTCGAAAAGTGAACACTCGGGTGGAATAATTTTTCCTTTCAATACATCAGCACATCGGCAACCCGTATTTCCTTCTTCTGCTTTCAGAATGATTCCGTATTTTTTGGAAGCGTCGAATTTACTGAATTTTTCACGAATTCTCAAGCCTGATTTCGGCAACCAACCGATTCCACGCCAAAGAGCATCTTCGATACACAAAACTTGATCAATAATTTTCTGAGCATTTTCATTTCCTTTCAAATCTACCACACGATTGTATTCATTTACAATTGCAGATATGTTTGCATCAATTTGAAGTGTGAGATATTTTATTGCCCGCAAAATATCGAGTGGTTCAAAACCTGCAACAACACCGCCAACATTGTATTTTTCGGGAAGAATTTTATATGATTCTGCACCTATAATTACGCTCACATGACCCGGAAGTAAAAATCCATCTAATTTAATTTCTTCATCAGAAAGAAGAGCTTCTAAAGCAGGTGGAACAAGTTTGAAAGCGGGGAAGACCGAGAAGTTTTTCAAATTCTGTTTTTTCGCCATAAGAATAGTTTGTGCGATTCCGGGAATTGTGGTTTCAAAACCAATTCCCACAAAGACAGTTTCATTTTTTTGCGACATTTTCAAAGCATCGAGCGGAGAATAGACTATTCTCACATCTAATCCTTTTGCTCTGGCTTGCTCCAAAGTTTCCTCTTTACCGGGAACGCGTAACATATCGCCAAAAATTGCAATTGTAACACCTTTCAATTTCATCAACTCGTCAATTAAGGAACTTGGCGTAACGCAAACTGGACAGCCAGGTCCAGAAATTAAAGAAATATTTTTGGGCAATAATTTGCGGATTCCCCAATGACCGATTGCCATTGTGTGCGATCCGCAAACTTCCATAATTCTCAGAGGTTTTTCCCAATTTTTCAGGTCGGTTACGAGCCGACTGATTGCTTTTGGGTCTCGATATTTTTTTAGATTAAGTTGAGTCATAACTTTCCTCAAGTTCTTCAAATAATTTCAATGTTTCCAAGGCATCTTCTTCTGAAATTATATTCAAAGCAAAACCTGTGTGCATCAGCACCCAATCACCTATTTTGGCTTCGGGTGTGAAAGTGAACATTATCTCTTTTTTTATACCGCCTAAATTCACGACACCGTTTTCACCTTTAATTTCTACTACTTTTGCAGGAACAGCGAGACACATTATAAAACTCCTTTCTTGGTATTTCCAATTAAAATTTGCCCGACCGAAATCGAACCATCATTTGACGGTAAATTTTGAGGTGCAAAAACTGTAAAGTTATTTTTTGAAAGAAGTTCGGAAATCCCATCGAGCAAAATGCTATTTTGCATCACTCCGCCAGCGAGAACTACTTTATTTATGTTTGTTTTTGCGTGAATTTGTTGAATTGCATCAAGTGTGAAATGGATGATGGTTTTGTGAAATGCTTTCGCAATATTTTTTGAATTTTCACCATTTTTGATGTCGGTGGAAATTGCTTTCAAAATTGGTCTAATATCGATGATTTTATTCTCTACTTTGAAGGGATAAATTTTTGCATTTTCGAGTAATTCGCATTCACAAAGAAATTCCAATGCCATTGCCGACTGAGCTTCAAAACTAATGGTTGGGAACAAACCTAACATCGTTGCTACGCAGTCAAAAAGGCGACCGATGCTGGAAGTTTCAAAAACATTAAAATGGGTTTCTAATTGTTTAGAAATCACATTTTTTTCCATTTCAGAAATATCTTTAAGAAAATCAGTATTTTCACCAATTTTTTTTAAATATGCAAAAGCGATGCGAACTGGTTTACGGATGGCAGCATCTCCGCCAACAAGTGGCATATAATTAAGATGGAATTTGCGTTCAAAATTCGTATAATTATTTACTAATATTTCACCACCCCATATTTTACCATCAGTGCCGTAACCTGTTCCATCATAAGCAATTCCAATAACTTTTTCGTTCAAATTATGCT
>CAYQOZ010000122.1:0-3614 GCA_964419355.1 uncultured Candidatus Cloacimonadota bacterium
TACAAATATTTTTCAATTTTATCGCGCATACTGCCATCAATTTCACGGTTAATTGGGTAAACTTTTGCATTCAAAACACGCTCTAAAATATTGATTGAAGCCGTTAGCGTATTTTTCAAACCAGCTCGCGAAACATTTTTGGGAGAGTCATCTGGAGTGTGAATTGCAGAACTACCAGCACCACCTTTTCGGTGAATATTTGCGGACGGAATTTCATATTTTGTGAATGGCATACAATCGCTACTTTGAATTTCTAATTTACTGTAAAAATTTAAGCCAATCTCTTTTGTGATACCATCCAAATAGCCCAATATCTCTTTTGTGCCAATTACATTTAAGTGGTCGGTGCCAATTGGATCACCAGCTACATCAATGTTCATCACAAATTTTACTCTATTTTGAAGCTCTTCGAGATGCGTTTTTACATAATTTTGACTTCCCAAAAGTCCTAATTCTTCTGCAGAAAAAAAGATAATTCGTAAATCACGCAATGGCTGATGCTTGGCAAAATGTTCGGCAAGTTTGAGTAAAATAACCGAACCGCCAGCATTATCGGAAGAACCCGAAGTGCGTGCCACGGAATCGTAATGACCGAAAGCGAGTGTTAAGTTTTCGTCAAAATTTTTACCTTTGATATTCACCACCAAATTGTGAGCAGTTCGTTTTTCCACTTTTTGTTTAATTTCAATTTTGATGTTTTTACCAGCAGATTTCATTAACTTAATAGCATCATTATAGCTAATATTGACAGAATTAACATAGCCTTTTTCAAAAGATTTTTGACGGTGCGAAGAGCTATTTACTTTTCTGTTTGGTCTGCCGATGCCAATGTAAGCTTTTACGCCACCTTTAAATAATTTTGGTCCTAATCGTCGTGAAAAACCGTAGCTCATCACGATTTTATCTTTGAAGGCACCTTTGTTGTGCTCGATAATTTCTGGGTTGTCCACAAATACTAATTCGCCCTCAATCGTTGCATTTTTGTTTAAGCCGTAAGGGTGTGCAAAAAACTCTTTTCCGTTTGCAATTATTTTTGCTTTACCGGTATCGAAAGAGTAAATTTCGAATGGTTCTAATTTTGGTTCTAATCCCATTTTTGTTAAATAACTGCTAAATATCTTAGCGGCTTTGCGTTCGTTTTCACTGCCAGCCAATCTCTCAAAATCAATCTCTTTAATCACTTTGTAGGGGTTTATCATTTTTCCTCCGATTATATATTTTATGAATTTAATATTTTACAAGGTGAATATTTTGCAAGAAATAATATTAAGTTCGTTTTGTTCGTTGATAAAAAATATTCCCTTGCTCCAAATCATTCTCATACAAATAGTCGCGTAATTTTGCCATCCATTTAGTTTTATTGCCAGAAATATTATCAACTGCCAGCTGGTTTTTGCGGACATTTGAAGTAAATAAACGCGTAACCACAATATCTTTGCGTAAATGGGGCAAAAGATTTGCGAGCGTTTTGATGTATTCGTCAATTTGTAAAGTCGGCAAATTCATTTCGGCAAGTTTTGTGTTTTTGTAAACCACTAAATTGTGAAACTTCACTTGTTTAATAAACTTATTTTCCGAAACCCATTTTACAGTTTTTTTCATGTCATCAAACGTTTCACCTGGAATTCCCATAATCAAATGAGCACCAACATCAAGCCCATTTTCTCCACAAAGTTTAATAGCGGTTTCGGCTTGCTCGAAGGTATGACCACGATTTAATAGCTTTAAACTTTTATCATGAATTGTCTGCAATCCAATTTCAATCGTAACAGGAACTTGGAAAGATTTAAGTAAATTTATAATTTCTAAATTCACAAAATCTGGTCGAGTAGAGACGACAAGCCCAATAATTTCTGGATGTGAAAGTGCTTCTGCATATTTTTTGCGCAAAAAATCCAAATTCCCAGCGGTGGAAGTTTCATCTTGGAAATATGCCAAAAGAGCAACATCACCACACGCTTTTTTGATGCGTGGAATGGCATTTCCTAATTGTGCTTCGATAGATAAATTCTGTGATTGATATTCGCCAGTGAAAGTTTCTGGATTACAAAAAATACAACCACCATTTTCAATGCGATGCGGGCAGATTCTCCCTGTACTTAATCCCACTCGGAAAACTTTTTTACCAAATTTTCCCTTTAAATATTGTGAATAAGTGAAAATTTTATTTTCTAAATTTCTCAATTTTATTCACAAACTAATTTCACCATTTCGGCAATATAATCAATCTCATTTTCAAAAATTGTTTGCACATCAAAAAGCAAATCGCCACCGCGTAAAATGGCTAAAATGGGCTTGTCTAATTGCAATAATTTAGCGTGAATTTCTTTGGCAGATTTTTGGGAATTGATTATTTTAACAGCTTTACTTTTCAATTTTAGATGCGGTAGTGTGCCACCACCGACTTGTGCCTCACTATCGATAATTTTGCTATTTATGCTATTTTTTGAAAGTTTTGTAGATAATTTTTCAGCTAAATTTAAAAGATATTTTTCATTGCGATTCATCATCTCGAAAACGGGAATTTCCGTAACTAATTTTTCATCATTCAAATAACTTTTCAAAACAGAAATTAGAGCGGACATCGTCAATTTGCCAACTCGTAAAGCACGCATCATTGGTGCTTTTGCTAATTTCAAAATGAGTAATTTCTTACCCGCAATAATGCCAGCTTGCGGACCACCCAAAAGTTTATCTCCGCTAAACGAAACGATATCAACACCCATTTCAAGGGTAGTTTGAACATCCGGTTCATCTTTTAGCGGCAAGCCTTTCGGTTTTCGCAAAAGTCCAGAACCCATATCGTAAACAAAAATTAAATTGTATTTCTTGGCAAGTTTTACTAATTCTGTTAGTTCTACCTCTTCGGTAAATCCACCGATAAAATAGTTCGATTTATGTGCTTTCAAAATAATTTTGGTATCTTTTGTAATCGCATTTTCATAATCTGAAATTCGGGTGCGATTGGTGGTGCCAACCTCTACCATTTTGGCTCCGCTTGCTTCCATAATGTCTGGAATGCGGAAAGAACCGCCGATTTCTACCAATTCACCACGCGAAATTATTACCTCTCCATTTTCCGCGAAAGTCTTCAAGATTAACATAACAGCAGCAGCGTTGTTATTGACTACCACAGCATCTTCTGCTTTTGTGATGAATTTTAGAATTTCGGAAATATGTGAATTTCGATGACCGCGTTTTCCTTTTTGTAAATCGAATTCAAGATTTGAATAATTTTCGATGATTGGTGAAATATTTTTCAAAACATTTTTACCCAAAAGAGCACGTGCTAAATTTGTGTGTAAAATAATGCCAGATGCGTTAATTACTGGTTTTAAAGAATTTTCGGCAATGTTATTAATGAAATTATTTATGCGGTTTATCCGTTCACTTTCGGAAAATGTATCTTTGCCATTCAAAACATTTTCGCGTTCATTTTGAAGCACTTCACGAATCGCAAATTTGACTAAATCGTAACCATATTTTTTCAAAAAATTTTCAAAAATTGGATGCAAAAATAATTTATCTACACTTGGTATTTTTCTCAATTTTTCTTTCATAATATCCTCTATTTCAAAACATCGTGAAAAAATCTTCGATGATTTTATCGTCAA
>CAYQOZ010000123.1:0-3486 GCA_964419355.1 uncultured Candidatus Cloacimonadota bacterium
ATAATGCATTTTAATTTACACAAAACATTTGCTACTCCGCACGGTGGTGGTGGGCCCGGCTCGGGTCCTGTTGGAGTACGAGCAGATTTAAAGCAGTTTTTGCCAATTCCGCAAATTTCTAAAAATAATGAAAATTACTTCCTTGATTTTGCTCACAGTGGAACTTCTATCGGTAAAATCCACTCATTTTACGGTAATTTTGCGGTAAATGTGCGTGCTTATATTTACATTAAAATGCTCGGTGAAAATGGAATGAAAAGGGTTTCTGAAAATGCAATTATTAATGCAAATTACATTATGAAAAAATTAGAAAAATATTATCATATCCCATTTAGTGAATATTGTATGCACGAATTTGTGGCGAGTGGAAGTTGGCAGAAAGATGAAAATGGCGTTTCTACACTTGATATTGCTAAACGCATTTTGGACAAAGGTTATCACGCACCGACTATCTATTTTCCACTCATTGTGAAGGAAGCGATGATGATTGAACCAACCGAAACTGAGAGCAAAGAGACGCTGGATGAATTTATTAATTCAATGATTGAAATTGCCAAAGAGGCAAAAGAAAACCCAGAACTTTTGAAAAATGCTCCTCTCAATACACCTGCGAAACGCGTTGATGACACGCGTGCAGTAAGACAATTAAATGTGAGATTTGAAAAATAAAAATAAAATATAAGAAACGGCTCGCAATTGCGAGCCGTTGTGTTTATCAATAATCTAACTCAGATAAGAATAATTCAGCTTTTCGGAGAGTAATTTCTTCAAATCTTCGTTCAGTTTTTAAATTCAAAACAATTTGTGATGCGGGGATTTGATACTTTGAATGAAAGTAAAAAAGTTCTTTTGATAAATTTTTATCACTCAATTTTACTTCAATTATTTTTTGAGGGATGCTATTTTTCACAATACAAAAATCAACTTCTTTTTTATCTTTTGTTCGCAAATAATGCAATGAAATTTCCGTTCCCAATGAATCTTCTTCACCCCAAACTTGCTTCAATAAGCTATTGGCAATAAAATTTTCAAATTTTGCTCCATCATCACCTTTTACCATGCCATTATCATAAAAATAGATTTTTGGTTCTTTCAACAACGAACGCGCAATGTTTTTTGAAAACGGTGTAATGCGAAACACAATGAATAAAGTTTCTAAAATTTGAATGTATTTTTTCACAGTATTCGGTGAAATTTTTATATCTTCCGCAATAGATTGGAATGAAATAGGAGAACCCACTCGTTTTTGTAAAAGTTCAAGAATTAGTGAAATTGCTTTGAAATTATGGACATTTTCAAAATCCAGAACATCGTTGCGAATGAGGCTATCAACATATTGTTTTCGCCAACGATTTACTTCGGTTTCATTTTCTGCCAGAAATGGCTCGGGAAAGCCACCGCAGGCAATGAACTCTTTTATGTTTTTTTTCTTGGGGAAAATCTCTTTATAAGAAAACGGTAAAAGACGATGCGTAAAAAATCTGCCGGCAAGTGAATCTCCTGCTTGTCTAAACGCATCTAAACGAGCACTTCCCGTTACGAGAATTTTCATGTTTTCTGGTTTTGTATCGTAAACCCCTTTCAAGTAATTTTTCCAATTCGGCATTTTGTGAATTTCATCAAAAATAACTAATTCACTATCTATAAGCCACATCTCATTTTCGATAATCTCTCGATCATTAGAATTGTCGTAATTGAGATAGACTGTACGATTAAATGATTTAGCAATATCTTTGGCAAGCCAAGTTTTGCCTACTTGTCGCGGTCCTACAATGAATACCATTTTTTTGTTTAAATCTGTAATGATTTGCTTTTTTATTTTTCTTTCCATAGGACTTTTCTGCAACGCACTGCATTTTAGTCAAGACTTTTCTGCATTTACTTGCGGAATAGTCGAGGAGAAATTTAAAAAACCGCTCCATTGGAGCGGTTTTGGCAAATTAGTTATTCATTATGTAATTGTAACTCCCAGATTCTTTGTGTATTTTTATTTTTCGTTGTTGCTCTACCAGACAAAAAATAAATTGAGTTTCCAACATAAAGTGGCCAACTGTCCCAAGAATCTAATTCTGTTATTTGTTGTTTTTCACTACCGTCTGTTTTCATTATCCAAATATTCCACTTACTTCCCCGTGATGAATCGCAATATTTTTCTTTACTAGTGTATTAACTGAAATTATTATACAAATTCCAATTACTAATGCAGACAAAAGATTTCGCCTTTAAATGTTTTCATAATATTCTCCTGTTTTGTGTTTCTAATTTGTGTTTGGTAATTGTTCAATCGTTAAAAATTCAAACCTTTCTTTTCCTAACATGATAATTATTTTTAAAGGTAACTTCACGCCCTGTGGATTAAACATGAGTATTCCACCTGCTGAGCTATTAGGAGGCAACTCAATATGATTTCGCAACCAACTACGTTCAAAGAAATCCGTAGTTTGTTTCGCTTCATTTTGTTGTCGTATTAGTCTTTTTCTTGCAATATTCGCAGCAATTGCTGCTCCTAATTCAGCACCTCCAAAATCAACTGGTTTTACTTTTACAGGTTTATAACCTGATGATGTAGTAGATGTCCCACTATATGTTGCTGAGTTGCCATAGTTATCATTTACTGTTCCTCGATGATGTGTGGTTTCTGAGCCAAAAGTCGCAACATCTGGGCCAGAAAAATCAATTGGTTTATTTGGTATATTAATATTTGGGATAGGTCTATTTTGTATGGTATAAAATTCTCGTGTAAAATTCTCAAATGTAAATGCTTGTACATTATTTCCGAGAGAGTCAACAATGTATATTTTGGGTGCAAGTTCCAAAAAATCATTATTTTTATTATGGAATTGCATAAACATTGCAATAATCCATCCTTTATTAGGCGTATATGCATAGCTTGTTCTCATTGCAATTTCTATATTACTTATTTCTTGAATTTCTACCAAGACAGTATCACTAATTGACACACTCGGTAAGAAGTTTGTCCTTGGTTGTAGGTTTTCTGTTTTGTTTAGTGTTACTGGCTTTGGATAAGTCATTTGAGTTGCACAGCCACTTAATAATGCTAGTATTACAATAGATAAGAGTAAATATTTTTTCATTTTAAAACTCCTTATTTTTTATCCTTTTTTATTAACACACAGATAAAACACAAGTTCCCGACACTCGTATTTCAATTTTTATCCTCACTTTTGTGAGAATGATGAGATTTTCAAGTTTTTTACTCAACCTCTACTTCATGGGGAATGACACATTTAATACCTCCTATTTTTTATTTCACACCCTTTTTCAAACAATAAAAAAAGGACGCAACTTTCGTTACATCCTGACTAAAGGTATTGGCAACCTGAACAACAAGACGTAGAAAGTGCGTCCGCATTTGCGAACGCATTCTTTCCACCTGTTCTGTTGTTCTTATAAACGCCAATTTATTAGTCAGAACTAAGTAAAACTAATGCAAAATTTACTATTTTTTTAAAGAACTAATCTATT
>CAYQOZ010000124.1:0-1772 GCA_964419355.1 uncultured Candidatus Cloacimonadota bacterium
GA
Source organism: uncultured Candidatus Cloacimonadota bacterium (assembly GCA_964419355.1). Taxonomy (GTDB): domain Bacteria; phylum Cloacimonadota; class Cloacimonadia; order Cloacimonadales; family TCS61; genus TCS61. Next base: position 3 of record CAYQOZ010000124.1, read on the forward strand.
AATTCGAGACGCTTGACCGAGTGAAGTTGGGTTTATTTTCGCCAATTTTTCGCGCGCTTCGTAAGCAATCGATTCAATTTTCATAAAATCTATATTGTTTGGAATTTTTGTCTTTTCCATTTTGATAAATTTTTCTATATCAGCAAATTGACGTTTTATGTAGCCTTCATATTTTGCTTCGAGCGAAATACGATTTTTAATATTTGCTGTAATATCTATTGGAATTTTGTAACCGTAATTCTGCAAATCATCAAACGAAACATTTGGTCGTTTCAAGAGATTTATCAATCGGGTTGGCTCTTTCAAATCAGCAGATTTTGCGGTATTATTTTTTTGCAAAAAAGCTGTTTCACGCTCAAAAACATTTCTCATATTTTGATACTTCCGAAAGCGTTTATCACTCACCAAACCCAATTTATAACCGATTGGCATTAACCTATCATCCGCATTATCTTGCCTTAAATGAAGCCGATATTCCGCACGCGAAGTGAAAAGTCGATACGGTTCAGTCGTTCCTTTCGTTACCAAATCGTCCAACAAAACGCCAAGGTAAGATTGCGAACGATCAAAGACAAGCAGATCTTTTTTATCGAGTGATAAAACTGCATTTATACCCGCTGCAATACCTTGTGCCGCCGCCTCTTCATAACCGGAAGTACCATTGATTTGTCCCGCCAAATAAAGTCCCGAAATCTTTTTGGATTCCATTGTAACAGTGATTTCGCTTGGAATCACATAGTCATATTCAATCGCATAGCCGTATCGCACGATTTTGGCATTTTCCAGCCCGACAATACTGTTCACAATTCGCTTTTGAATTTGGGGTGGTAAACTGTTGGAAATGCCGTTTACATACGCTTCGAAAGTGTTTATCCCTTCTGGCTCCACAAAAATATGATGGTGTTCTTTTTCTTTGAATTTGACAATTTTATCTTCGATTGAAGGGCAATATCGCGGGCCGATTCCTTCGATAAAACCACCGTAAAGAGCAGACTTTTGTAAATTTGAATTGATGATTTGATGCGTTTTTGGATTGGTAAAAGTAAGCCAACAACTGACAAGATTTTGTAATTTGATGTCGCGATAAAATGAAAATCCAGTTGGATTTTCATCGCCGGGTTGCTCTTCCATTTTGCTAAAATTTGCGGTGCGAATATCGATGCGCGGTGGTGTTCCCGTTTTGAAACGAGCAAGTTTCAAACCTGCTTTCAAAAGCGAATTTGAAAGCATTTTTGCGGCTGGTTCTCCAGCTCTGCCAGAACTAAAATTTACATCGCCAACATGAACACGACCCTTCAAAAAAGTTCCATTTGCCAAAATAATTTTTGGCGCAAAATACTCTTCACCAAGTTGAGAGCGAACGCCTAAAATACTTTTTTTATCAGAACTTAAAAGAAGTTCGTCAATTATCGATTCTTTGATTTCGAGCTTGGATTGTTCTTCCAAAATGCTACGCATTGTTTGGCTGTAAATCTCGCGGTCATTTTGGGAACGCGGTGCCCAAACCGCCGGACCTTTCTTTTGGTTTAACATCCGAAATTGAATGCCCGAAATATCTGCTACTTTCCCAATTTGACCACCGAGTGCATCAATCTCGCGAGCCAAATGTCCTTTCGCCGGACCGCCCACGGTTGGATTGCAAGACATCACGCCAATCGTCTCGATTTTTATCACAAAAATCAAAACTTTAGCACCCATTTTCGCCGCCGCAACAGCCGCTTCGATGCCCGCGTGACCAGCTCCAACTACAATTACATCGTATTTATTCAT
>CAYQOZ010000124.1:1872-3472 GCA_964419355.1 uncultured Candidatus Cloacimonadota bacterium
GCGGAACTTTCGTGGTTGACTTCATTTAAGCTTGCACTTTTTGTGGCAGTATTATTTGGAATCGCGAACGGTTCTGCCAAACATGAAAGGAAAAATTAGGAGAAAAATAGATGTCGAAAAAAATGAAAACAGCAATCATTCCAACGCGTGCTGAAAATTACCCCAAATGGTATCAACAAGTTATCAAAGCGGCTGATCTTGCGGAAAATAGTGAAGTTCGTGGCTGTATGGTAATCAAACCATGGGGTTACACAATTTGGGAAAATATCCAGAAAAATTTAGATGAAATGTTCAAGGACACAGGCCACGTGAACGCATACTTCCCATTATTCATACCAAAGAGTTATTTTGAAAAAGAAGCAGAACACGTGGAAGGATTTGCGAAAGAATGTGCGGTTGTTACTCATTCTCGTCTAGAAGATGATGGTAATGGCGGTTTGAAACCTGCTGGAAAATTGACAGAAGAACTCATCGTGCGACCAACCAGCGAAACCATTATTGGTGCGTCTTTCAGCAAATGGGTAAACTCATATCGAGATTTACCGCTACTTGTAAATCAATGGGCAAATGTGGTAAGGTGGGAAATGCGAACGCGACTATTTTTGCGAACTGCCGAATTTTTATGGCAAGAGGGACACACAGTTCATGAAAACAAAAAATGTGCCCTCGAAGAGACCTTTAAAATGCTCGATGTTTATGCTGAATTTGCCGAAAAGTATTTGGCGATGCCAGTCATTAAAGGCGAAAAAACTGCCTCTGAAAGATTTCCAGGCGCTTTGCAAACTTTCTCCATCGAAGCAATGATGCAAGATAAGAAGGCGCTTCAATCTGGAACTTCCCATTTTCTCGGGCAAAATTTTGCGAAAGCTTCCAACATAAAATTTCAGAGTAAAGATGGGAAAGAAGAGCTCGCGTGGACAACTTCGTGGGGTGTTTCAACTCGTCTTATCGGTGCATTAATAATGGCTCACAGCGATGACAATGGACTCGTTTTACCACCAAAAATTGCACCTAAACACATCGCAATTATTCCGATTTACCGTGATAATGAGCAGCGAAAAATCGTGATGGATTTCATTAATGAATTGGTTGCAAAAATCCAAAAACAGCGTTATGATGAGAAAAAAATTCGCTTTGAGATTGATGATCGTGATTTACGCGGTGGTGAAAAAATTTGGAATTGGGTTAAAAAAGGTGTGCCAATTCGTTTGGAAATTGGTGTGCGTGATATTGAAAAAGACTCTGTTTTCATGGGCAGACGCGACAAAGATGCGAAATATAAATCATCGTTAAATGTAGATGAATTTGTAAATTCTTTGCCAAATATTTTGGACGAAATTCAGAATAGTATTTTCCAAAAAGCACTAAAATTTAGAGAAAAAAACACCTTCAATATTGATGGTAAAAATAAGTTCTACAAATTCTTCACAGCAAAAGACAACAATGAAATTCACGGTGGATTTGCTAACAGTCATTGGTGCGGAAATGCTGATTGTGAGGAGCATCTCAAAAATGACTTAAAGGTAACCATCCGCAACATTCCACAAGATGCCCAAAAAGAAGATGGTAAGTGCATCTACTGCGGAAGTAAAAGTGAAAA
>CAYQOZ010000125.1:0-3459 GCA_964419355.1 uncultured Candidatus Cloacimonadota bacterium
TAACTGTTCATTATTTTTAGAATGTCCACCAAAATGGAGAATCCTGTTTCTATCCTACCAGCACCAGGACCTTGAATAGTAACTTTCCCCAAAAGATCTGTGTCGAAAGTGAGGGCATTATTCGCACCACCAACACCAGTAAGCGGATCAGAAAGTGGTAATTTAATTGGTTTTACAGAAGCAACAATTTCACCATTTTCTAATCTTGTGGAACCAATCAATTTGTAACGCATTCCTTCTTTCGCTGCGTTTTCCACATCCGCCAAAGTAATCTTGCTAATTCCTTCGCGTGGAACATCTTCTGGTTTAATGGAAGCACCGAGAAGCACATTACTGAGAATCACAACTTTTGCGAGAGCATCAATTCCTTCCACATCGGCAGTTGGATCTGCTTCCGCATAACCCAATTCTTGTGCTTTTTTAAGTGCATTTTCGTATGACCAACCCTCATTTTCCATTTGCGTCAAGATGTAGTTGGTGGTTCCGTTCAAAATACCTTTCACTTCTTTGATGTCGCAACCTGCAAAAGTTTCACGCGCCAAATTGAAGACTGGCGTTCCGCTCATCACAGTTCCTTCAATGAGAAATTTCACACCATTATCATCAGCTAATTTTGATAATTTTTTGTAATTAAGAGCTGTCGGACCTTTATTGGAAGTGGTAACATGCATTCCTTTTTTGAGTGCTGCTTCAATGTATGAAGTCGCTGGCTCCGCTGTTTTCAAATCGGTAAAAGTCATTTCTGCCACGATATCTGCCCCACAATTTTCGATAGTTTCGAACACATCCCAACCTTTGTGCATCACACCTTGACAGCACGAAGGATTGCAATTGTAGTCTTCGAGTGTTTTCCCTTCTTTCAAAAGGTCGAGAATTTTGCCAACCGATAAGCCGTCTGAACAAAAAACTGAACCCAATTTGAAATCTGAAATCGCCACCACATTCACATCAATTTTCTTGTCATGAATAATCTGCAATAAGCCTTGTCCCACATTGCCACACCCCAAAAGGGCGAGTTTTGTTTTTTCCATTTTAATCTCCTATTTTATGCTTTTATTTTTTCTTTTATACAGTTTGAAAGTCGTTTTATTGCTTCTACCAAATCATCTTTAGCAGCATACGAAAAATTTATCCGCATGTGATTTTTTTCTGCATTTTCGCCAAAAAACACATTTCCCGGCACAAATGCAACTTTGTGCTTTATCGCGTCATAAAACAGTTCCATCGTGTCGATATTTTTGGGAAGTGTTACCCACAAAAACAAGCCACCTTCTGGTTTTGTCCACTTTACGCCCATCTCCTTTGGGAAGTATCTCTGCATTGATTGCAAAAATATATCGAGTTTTTCACGATAATATTTTTGGCAATTCGCAATGTGATTTTCGAGATTCATCTCTTCCAAAAATGCCGCACAAATATCCTGATTGTATTTTGGGGTATTCAAAATATTACCTTCTTTGATGAAAGTCATTTTTTCGATTACTTCCGCAGAGCCAATGCTAAATCCAACCCGCATACCAGGACAAAATAATTTGGAAAATGTGTAAAGTCCAATTACATTACCGCCACCGCGTTTTTGGTCTAAGCTAAAAATAGACGGAATATCTTTACCAAAATAGCGTAAATCACGATACGGACTGTCTTCTACAATCGGAATTTCAAATTCATAGCTGATGTCCAAAAGTGCTTTTCGTTTTGCCAAGCTCATTGTGATACCAGTCGGATTTTGAAAATCTGGCACCACATAGATAAATTTTGGTTTTTGCTTCATCGCCAAAATTTGTTTTCGCAATTCGATTGTGTTCGTTCCATCAGCTTCAATATCGATACCGATAAATTTCGCCTGTTCCATTTGGAAAGCCACTAATGCCCCAGCAAAAGTAGGACGGTCTACCACAAGCGTATCGTTAGGGTTTAAAAATAAACGCCCCGTTAAATCCAAGCCGTGCTGACCAGATGAAGTAATGAGTAAATTTTCTTCCGCAATGTGAATATTATCACGCTTCAGAAATTTGATAATTGCTTTTCGCAAATTAGCTTCACCTGGAATCGCCGAATACTGCATGATCTTGTCGATATCATCATTCAGACGTTTTTCTGACACAATTTTCACTTCATTTTTTAGGAACATATTTGGCGAAGGAAGCCCACCTGCCAACGAGATGATTTCAGGATCAGCAAGATATTTCAGTGTTTTTCCAATCGAATAACCTTCGAATTTTTGCATATTTTCAGAATACTTTTCTTGCCAATTTTTAATCATTTTTCCTCATTTATAAGCGTTTAATAACTTGCTTTTCCAAAAATTGGTTTGATGCCTTTCTGCATAAATTTCACCCCATCTTTGGACGCTTGTAGTGATTTATAGTAAATTACATCACCAATTTCTTTTGATGCTTTTGCAAGCTCATCTTCTGGAAGAAAATAAGTCGCCATTGTGTCCAATTCACGAGCAGTACCATCACTCTCGTATTTATAAGTCATGTCAGTTCCACTTTCTAACACTCTGAAAGCATTTTCTGTCCAGTTAAAATTTGCCATTCCTAAATCTGGGTTAATAAACATATGTGCTGCTAAACTGATACCTTTGATACCACTCTCTTTCAGCTCTTTTGCACACTGGATGAAAGTTTCTGAATTTGTAGCGTTGCCAATGTTTATCTCGTAAATTGGGGAAGTCATATCGTCGCGAATATACTCTTTGATAATGTTCAAAAGCATTCTAAACTGAATCGTGTTTTGTGCCGAGAGCAACATCGAAACTTTGAAATTGAGATTTGGGATATCACGACCATAATAGCACGCTGCTACAATCGAACTCCAACTTGGATTTAGGAAAAAATCTCCACCTGTCGCCAAAGCTGTGCGCGTTACTCCATCAAGGTAAACAAGATGGTTGTGATTTGCGACTTCGATTCCACAGAAATTACCAAAAACAGTCCCTTGATTCTTCATAATGAGAGCAGAATTGCCATCACCAACATCATTTCTTTCAAAAGTTTTGCCAGTAATTTTTTCCAACTCATTGAATCTAGCTTCTGGTTGCGGGATGCCAATGAGGTTCGTATTACAAAATTTTGCACACCCCATAATATTCTCACTCATCGCTAAAGTTGCCATTAAATCACCATTGTATATGTAGTTATCTGTAAGCATCATTACCGAAATAAATTCAGATGGAACAAAGCAAGGTGTGTCAGAGTCTGCACTTTCAGCAATTTTTTTCATCGCATGATGTGTAACTTTTGCTCCCTGCCAACCAGAAACTTGTGCGGTTCCAAGTCCAAAATTTTCGTTGTAAGAAATGTTGTGTACCTTTTCGTAATCAGTTAATTTTGGAAATTTTTTCACTAATTTTTCGGCATCTTCAAGCATTTCGCCAAAACCTTTCTTTGCGAGAATTTTTTTTCTCGTTTCATAAACTCTCATTTTGGCAATCGTTTCATTAATTTTTTCCGC
>CAYQOZ010000126.1:0-3422 GCA_964419355.1 uncultured Candidatus Cloacimonadota bacterium
GGAAAAGATAAGAATGGTATTTATGTTAAAACAATGGATAGCTTTGTCAAAATAACAGAATATTATTTTAACGGTAAAATTAGAATAGGTGACAGATTTCAAAATTAATAAACTGGATGAAAAATGAAGAAAATCTTAATAATTGCAGAAACTGGTGTGAACCACAACGGTTCATTGGAAATTGCTTACAAGTTAATTGATGTTGCATTTGAAGCTGGTGTAGACATTGTAAAATTTCAGACTTTTCATGCTGAAAAAGTGGTCAGTGTGTTTGCTGAAAAAGCAAGTTACCAAAAACAAACTACCAATGTGAATGAATCACAATTAGAAATGATCAAAAAACTTGAATTATCTCATGATGACCATCGAAAATTATTATTGTATTGTCAGGCAAAAGGGATTAAGTTCCTATCTACTCCATTTGACTTAGAGAGCATAGATTTTTTGAATGAATTGGGTTTAGATATTTTCAAAATTCCATCTGGCGAGATTACCAATTTGCCATATTTACGAAAAATTGGCAAATTAAGGAAGAATTTAATTATCTCGACTGGAATGGCAAATATAAAAGAGATAACTATGAGTCTAAATATATTAATAAAAAGTGGTACTTCAAAAGAGAATATTACTATCTTGCACTGTAACACCGAATATCCTACTCCAATGCGTGATGTAAATTTGAAAGCAATACTCTCGTTGCGTGATGAATTTGGGGTAAAGGTAGGTTATTCTGACCACACTTTGGGAATTGAAGTTTCGATTGCTGCTGTTGCATTAGGTGCAACTGTGATTGAAAAACATTTTACTTTGGATAAGAAAATGTCAGGTCCAGATCATCAAGCGTCACTAGAGCCTGCTGGATTGAAAGCGCTGGTGAATGCAATTCGTAACATTGAAAAAGCAATGGGAGATGGCGTCAAAAAAGCCACAGAATCCGAAAAAAAGAATATTGCCATTGCTCGTAAAAGCATTGTAGCAAAAACTGAGATAAAAAAAGGTGATATTTTTACGGATAAAAATTTAACAGTAAAACGCCCTGGTACTGGTATCTCTCCGATGGAATGGGATAGTATGTTAGGTCGTGAATCAAAAAGAGATTTTTTTGAAGATGAGTTGATTGAGACATGATAGATAATAGAAAAATTTTAGCAATTATTCCTGCTCGCAGTGGTTCAAAGGGTTTACCAAAGAAAAACATTAAAGAACTTTGTGGGAAACCATTGATTGCTTGGACGATTGAAGAGGCTATAAAATCAAAATACATTGATGAAATAATGGTTTCTACAGATACAAATGAAATTGCAAAGATAGGTTTAGAGTTTGGTGCAAAAATTCCTTTTATTCGTCCTCCAAAATTAGCCTCAGATACTGCAAAGGCAATTGAATATATTTTACATACAATCAATTATTATGATAATCACTACGAGATAATTATTTTATTACAGCCGACTTCTCCTCTTAGGTCAGTTATTGATATTGATGCAGCAATATCAATGCTTGTGAAAGATAAAATAAGAGCAGTTGTTTCTGTATGCGAGTTGGAACACCCACTAGCATGGACTGGAACTCTTCCTAAAAATTTATCAATGCAACATTTCACAAAGGAAGAAGATGAAAATACAAACAGGCAAGAATTAGAAAAATACTATCGATACAATGGTGCAATTTACATTGCAGAGATCGAATATATTATTAAAGAAAATGGTTTTATTGGTGATGAAACTTATGCTTATAAGATGACTCAAGAAAATTCGATTGACATTGACACTTTAATTGATTTTATGCTTGCGGAAGTTATATTGAAGGAAAGATTAAATGAAAGAAATAAGTAGTTTGTTGATTCACGAAGAAAAAACGATAAAAGAAACTTTAAAACAAATAGATGAAGGTGCCCAAAAAATAGTGTTTGTAGTTGATGCAGACAATAAATTAATCGGCGCAGTTTCTGATGGTGACATTCGCAGATGGATTTTGGGAAATGGCAACTTAAACGCAAATGTTAAAATGGTTTGTACTACAACACGTCTATATCTTAAACAAAATGCGGAACAAGCAGAGATACAAAAAATGATGTTAAAAAATAGCATCAATGCCATTCCATTAGTTGATGAAAATAAAAAAGTTATTGATGCTTGTTTCCTAAATGATTTAATTTCTGATAAAGCAGATGTTACTTTTCAGCAAATTAAATTGCCGGTTGTCATTATGGCGGGTGGCTTTGGCACAAGGTTAGAACCATTTACGCGCGTTTTGCCAAAACCACTAATTCCAATCGGCGATAAACCAATGTTAGAAGTGATTATGGATGAGTATGCAAAATTTGGAATGGATTTTTTTTATGTTTCCGTAAATCACAAAGCAAAAATGATAAAAGCATATTTTGAAGATAGTCAAAGTAATTACAAATTACAATATTTGGAAGAAGATAAACCTTTGGGGACAGCTGGTGCTTTAAAATTTTTGGAGGGAAATATTAATACTCCTTTTTTTGTTTCAAATTGTGATATTATAATCAAGGATGATTATAGCAAAATATACGATTTTCATCTAAAAAGTAAATTTGATTTTACAATAATAGCGTCGATGTATAATCATACAATACCTTATGGTGTTTGTAAAATTGGTGAAGGTGGTGTTTTGAAAAAAATTATTGAAAAACCGCAATATGATTTTCTTGTAAATACAGGTATGTATTTATTGAATCCAGAAGTATTAAAATATATTCCTAAAAATGAGTTTTTTCATATTACTCATTTAGTGCAAAAACTACAGAAAAAAGGTTTGAAAGTCGGTGTTTATCCTGTATCTGAAAAATCTTATATCGATGTTGGACAGTGGACTGAATATAAAAAAGTTTTAAAGGAATGGAACTATTAAATTATGAAAAATAAAATTATCTGTATTCCTATTGAAACAAAAGTGCGCGAATTTGATGGCAAAATATTACTCGCAGTTCATCTATTAAATTCAAACCAACAAGTGATGATTGGTTCAAGGAAGGGAATAAACCGCGAGATGAATTATTTACAAAACAGTATTTATTTTGCCAAAAGTATCTCTAGGTCGTTAACGCAATTCTATGAAAATCTTTGTGTAAATGGTAATAAGATTGTTGTTCAGAATGTGGAAGGTGGAATATTGTATGAAAATGAAAAAGAACACTTTATTTCATCTTATCCGAAAGAGTTATTGCCGTTATTAGATAGTATTTATCTGTTTGGCTCAAAAATAAAAAAAATATTTATTGAAAGCATTCCAGATGTTGATGAGACAAAATTACACGTTACAGGCGATTTTAGATTTGACTTATTGAAATCTAAATATAGAGAATTTTACCAAAATGAAGTAGACAACATTTCCAGAAAATATGGTAAATTTATTTTATTCAATACAAGTTTTAGTTTAGCAAATCCATTTGTTGG
>CAYQOZ010000127.1:0-3413 GCA_964419355.1 uncultured Candidatus Cloacimonadota bacterium
GCTTCTTCAATCGCATAAAGATCGAATGGGTTAACTATACTTTCTACTCCTTCGCGAATTAAAGTGTTTGTTTTTGGGTCTATTTTAATGTCCGTTGTGTCCGGCACTTGTTTAATGCAAACGACAATATTCATAATAATCTCCTAATCTTTGTAAAATTCTCGAATCTTTTCAACCACAAAATCTTGCATATTCTCAGTTAATTCAGAATAGATTGGAATCGAAATTACTTTTTGGGCAATCTTTTCCGCAATTGGTAAATCACCAATTTTATAGCCAAGATTTGCAAAGCATTCTTGCACATGAAGTGGTTTGGGATAATAAACCGCACATCCAATATTATTTTTTCTTAGAAATTCCAGTAAACCGTCACGATTTTCGGCAAGAAGCGTGAATTGATTGTAGATTGAAATTGCTTTTTCATGAATAAAGGGTAATTTTACCTGCGGAATATTTTTCATGTTTTCATAATAATATTTTGCGTTTTGGCGACGTTTTTCGCTCCAGTTTTCTAGGTAGGGAAGCTTTATTTTCAAAACTGCTGCTTGAATTGTGTCAATTCGACTATTTAGTCCAACCCATTTATGAAAATATCTTGGGTTTTCGCCGTGAACTCGAAGCTGAAATAATTTTGTGGCGAGGTCATCGCTATTTGTCAGACACATTCCAGCATCGCCCATTGCACCAAGATTTTTGCTTGGAAAAAATGAAAGTGTGCCAATGTCGCCGATTGTGCCCGCTACTTTGCCATCAAAGCGAGCACCGATACCTTGAGCATTATCTTCAATAACTTTTAAATTGTGTTTTTGGGCAATCTGCATAATTTTATCCATTTCAGCTGGTTGACCAAATAGATGAACGGCAATAATTGCTTTTGTTTTTGATGTAATTGCTTTTTCAATTTTTTCTGGATTGAGGTTAAATGTATCGGGTAAAATATCAACAAAAACAGGGATTGCTCCAACGCGTGAAATAGCACCAGCTGTTGCAAAAAAAGTGAATGTAGTTGTAATTACTTCATCATCTTCTTTGATGTCAAGTGCCTTGAGGGCAAGAACGAGAGCATCAGTTCCAGAAGCACAACCAACGGTGTGTTTACACTCACAATAACTTGCTGCCATTTCTTCAAATTCTTTAACTTGTGGACCGAGAATGTAGTGATGAGAGTCAAAAACTTTTTCAATTTCTTGTTTGATTTTCGGTAAAATGGAAGCATACTGTGCGTTCAAATCTAAAAGTGGAACATTCATATTTTCCTCTATTTTTCGAAGTAATTAATGATTCTTTTTAAAATTTCATCGAGGTTAAATTTTGGCTGATATCCCACCGCATCTTTAATTTTTGTGAGATCAGGAATTCTCTTCATCATATCTTCGAATCCTTCCTCGTAAGCGTCTTCATAGCTTATGTATTCAATTTTAGAATTGCTGTTTGTCATCTCTTTTATTGTTTTTGCTAAGTCTTCGATTGTAATCTCTTTGTCATTTCCAACATTGAAAATTTGACCTTCCGCTTTTGGTTCATTCATTAACTTAATAATACCGTCGGTTACATCGTCTACATCACCAAAACAGCGCGATTGTTTGCCGCTACCATGAATGACAATGGGGTGGTTTAGAAGAGCGTTTCTCACAAATTTTGGGACGACCATTCCGTACTGTCCAGTTTGGCGTGGTCCCACGGTATTAAAGCAACGCACGATTACAACGGGTAATTTTTTTTCACGATAGTAGGCGAGTGCCAAAAATTCGTCAATTGCTTTTGCACAACTATAACTCCAACGAGAAATATTGGTAGAGCCGAGTAACCGGTCATCTTCTTCTTTGAACGGCATATTTTCGTTTTTACCATAAATTTCAGAAGTGGAAGCGACGAGTACTTTTTTCTTAAATTTATTGGCAAATTCGAGCACATTTTCTGTTCCACCAATGTTTGTTTGCAGCGAAAGGAGTGGATTGTCTATGATGTTTTTTACACCCACCGCAGCCGCAAGATGATATATTTGGTCAGTATCGCTAATCATTTTTTCCAAGATTTTTTTATTCAGTATGGAATCAATGGTGTACGAAAATTTTTTATTTGAAACCAAATGTTTAATGTTTGCATATTTTCCTGTAGAAAGATTGTCTAAAACAGAAATAAAATGTCCTTCTTTCAATAGCTTTTCACATAAATGAGAGCCGATAAACCCAGCTCCCCCCGTAATTAATATTTTCAAAACATTCTCCTTTTATTGTGTGACATTTTGAATAACAATAATAACAGTCGCAATTTCTGCCATTATCTTCATCACATCTTTTGTTATTTGCCAATAATCGTGTTCTATTTTTTCTGGCACAAAAATCATATCGCCAACCTCGACAATTGTTTTTTTGTTTGGTTTGAGCCATTCACCCGTGTTTGCTTTAATGATGCGGATCTTACTTTTTCGAGCATTCCAAGCCAAACCGCCACTTTTTTCAATGTAGTAAAGATAATTTTGGTTTGGTATGAATGAAGTAAGTCCAGGATTTTTTACAGAGCCTGTAATATTTACGGTAGAAGTTTGCCGCGAGACATAGATAAAATCACCATTTTTTAAGGTAATTTCTGTAGATTGATGATTTTTCCAAATTTTCTCAAAGTTAGCAGAAAATTTTCCTTTCAATTCGCGAGACTTAGCTTTAAAATATTCATACTCAATGGTGGTCATTTCATCAATGGTCATTTTTTTTAATCGGTTAAATTCTGGATCAACAAGGTCTTCGTGACTCTTTCTTTGTAAAAAAGAATTTTGTAAATCGGCACGATAAGTTGGACCGCCAGCAATTTTTAAAATATCCAATAATGTTGTAATATCTTCATCAATAGCGTAAGTTCCAGGAAATTTTATCTCTCCAAAAACCTCAATACTGTTTTGTTGATGGTACTTGGGAATGGAACGAATGTAAATTCGATCGTCATTTTGCAAGCAGATATTCTCATTACTTTCTGGATTTTTAATGATTTTTTCCAAATTTAAGATAATGGTTTTTGTTGAATCAGAGTTATTAATAAATCGCACAATTTCTATTGTCTGTAAGTCGGCATCGTTTCGTAAGCCAAAAGCTAATTCCAAAATGTCTGTGATTTTGTCATTTTTTGTGATTTCAAAACTGCCCTCTTGATGAACTGCCCCCAAGATAGAAACTGTACCAGATTTTACTGGAATTACCACCACATCGCCATCTAGCAAATATGGATTTTGCTCAATCTCACCCAAAATGTAAAATTTCTGTAAATTAAGGGTAGTTTGGTCACCTTGCCGGTTTAAAATAACGCCCCTTCTTGACGATATTTCTGTTACATTTGCAATTTTGATAAGTTCTGAAACGCGTGTATTTCCCAAAATGGGATATGTTCCTGGATTCTTTACCGCCCCAACGATAGAGACA
>CAYQOZ010000128.1:0-3334 GCA_964419355.1 uncultured Candidatus Cloacimonadota bacterium
CGTTATTTTCTGTAAAGTTAGGCAAAAATTATTTTTGTTTGACTTTCTTTATTATTTTTAATAATCGTCTCCGTATAATTTTAGGGAGGAAAAAATGAAAATATTTTGGATTTTTGGTACACTTCAAAGTCTATCATTGGGAGTAATAATATTTCTATTATTTAGGGCACTAAATCTAATAAACGGAGATAGCGTTATTGGTTTGGATACTCAAATATTTTTAAGTATCTCTTTCCCATTATTCCTTTTACTTGTTGAATACATTATCTACAAAAAAAGTGATAGCTGAAATTTTGGGTAATATTATTTTCGTTCATTATTTCACAAATTCACTCAAATAATTTTGCACATAATCCGCAATTGCAATTTCCAAATTCATAAATTTCGTGGGACAACCGACAGAACTCAATTTTCCCATTTCGGCTTGCGTAAAATATTGGTATTTACCGCGTAATGCTGTTGGCATCTCGATATATTCAATATCTTCAGCTTTTTTCATCGCCACAAAAACAGCTTTTACCAAATCATCGAAAGTTCTTGCTCTTCCTGTTCCAATGTTGAAAATTCCATTCTTTGTGGGATTTTGTAAAAACCAAAACATAATATCAACCACATCTTTCACATAAACAAAATCGCGCATTTGTTTGCCATCTGCAAACTGTGAATTATGAGATTTGAATAATTTTGCTTTTCCGCTTTCGGTAATTTGTTGAAATGCTTTTAGAACAACACTTCTCATATTTTTTTTGTGATACTCATTCGGACCAAAAACATTAAAAAATCTAAAACCTGCTACCTTGTTTTGCAAATTATTTTTCAGCACCCATTCATCCATCAATAATTTTGAAAAACCATACATATTCAGAGGTTTATAATTGGAATGAACTTCGTCTGCATACCCTTTTGAACCATCTCCATAAACTGCCGCACTACTCGCATAAATAAAACGAACATTATTTTTTAGTGACCACTTTGCCAAATCGCGCGAATATAAAAAGTTGTTTTTCATCAAATAATCGGCATCTTTTTCGGTGGTGGAAGAGCACGCACCCAGATGAACGATTGCCTCTATTTGTTTGAATTTCCCATTTTTCAGTAAATTCAGAAATTCATCTTTATCCACAAAATCACTGAATTTTTTACCAACTAAATTTTTCCATTTTTCGCCATCACGAAGTTTATCGACAATAATAACATTTTCAATTCCTTCGTCATTCAGTTTTTCCAAAAACACGCTTCCAATAAAACCAGCACCGCCTGTTACAATTATCATTTTTACTCCTTTTGATTCAAATAATCATCTTTGTATTTCACATAATTATCGGCTGATGTGTAAAATGCTTTCACTTCTGCATCACTAAGTTTACGCAAAACTTTCGCAGGTGTCCCGATGATAAAACTACGCGGTGGAAACTTCTTGTTTTGGGTAACCACAGAACCAGCTGCAACAAGTGATTCTTCACCAATCTCCGCACCATCCAAAATAACTGCACCCATACCGATGAGCGAACCATTACCAATTTTACAACCGTGCAAAGTAACATGGTGACCGATAGTAACATCATCGCCAATTATTGTGGGAAAACCCACTCCACCGTCTGGAGCGTGCGTTACATGAATCAGCGTTAAATCCTGAATGTTGGTATGATCTCCTATTTTAATAAAATTCACATCGCCACGCACAATGCAACCAAACCAAATCCCACAATCTTTGCCAATTTCGGTACGACCAATAACAGTTGCATTTTCCGCAACCCAAGTTTTTTCGCCTATTTTAGGTTCATAATCCAAGTAGTTCTTAAGCATCCTAATTCCTTATTTTCTATCCATAAATTTAAAGTTAGCTTCAACTATTTTCTCTTTCGTTTTGAAATGAGTTTTTGCCACTTTTTTTAGTTTTTCAATCCCGTATTGTGCCACAAATTTCTTTCCCATTTCAACTACTTTATCGGAAGCACCTTTGGGTAATTTCAACTTATATTTTGCGGAAAGTTCATCCATTGTTTGTAAAAATTTATACCTTGCGATAATGGAAGCACACGCTACCGCAATATCTTCTTCTGCCTTAATTTTGTGAATTAAATTTATTTTATCAAAACCTTTTATGGCGGTTTTCAATACTTTATCGGAGGCAAATTTATCAACAACTGCACCTTCAAAATGATGTTTGTCCTTCAAATTTAAAATAATGCGAGAGTGCATCCAAGCTAACATTTCATTCAATTTCTTGCCTTGCTGACGAAAATTTTGGTAAAGCTCGTTGTATTTAACTGGCTGCAAAATCATCACTTCAAAACTTTTGACAAACCGAATGTAAAGCTGTTGGGCAATCTTGATAATCTCATCATCTTTGAGTAATTTGGAATCTTTCACACCCAATTTTTGCAATTCTACCACATTTTTTTCATTAACGATAAATCCACAAACAACAAGCGGTCCAAAAAAATCACCTTTACCAGATTCATCTGTTCCAGCCCAGATTTTCCATTTGTGTGAACTTTCTGCTTTCTCTACATTTTGCCCTAAAATTTCTTGTAAAATCGGACGCAACGGATTTTTGGGTGAACCGCCAATAACAGTTGAAATTCCCTTTTTCTTGGAAGAATAGACATTTAGCGGAATCTCATTTTCACCTTTGCGGAATTTCAATTGCATCCCATAATTTATCTCTTTTTCATCAGATAAAATAAAACCAAATCTCGCTAATTTCTCGAGAAGAGATGCAATGAACTCCAACAAATTCATATTTTAACGCTCAATAATGGTGAGCGAGCCAAAAACAACATCGACATTCAACTGCAAATAATTTTCGCCTTCCACATAACTTTCGGTATGGTAACTATTATCGCCAATCATACTCGAAGAACCCGTTGGCAACTTGCTATCCGCAAAAACTGTGCTCACTTTTATCACGGTTGGAATGGCTGGATTAAGAATAATTCTACCACTACCAAACACGATATCCACACTTTGCTTAACCGTATTTTCGGTAACATCCACATTGGAAAGATCGATATCGCCACTGCCAAAAATAATGCTATAATCTGCATTTTTATTGGCATAACAAATTTTAGACTCTTTCATAAATACCACATTTTTGTGCGATTTGTAGCCAAAACCACCTAACAAAAGTTTCAAACCCCAATAAATTACAACAATCGCAAATACGATTCTGAAAATCGGTAAATCAATTTTGAAAATCGCCTTTAAAATGAGTGATAATCCCCACAAAATCAACATTGCACCCCAAAATAGTGTCATCTTCACAATTCCTCCCTATTTATTTATATTTTCAATTATTATTTAATGCCATTTTTAGCAAGAAAAAATTATT
>CAYQOZ010000129.1:0-3287 GCA_964419355.1 uncultured Candidatus Cloacimonadota bacterium
CTCCGCGTGCCGCGTATTCCCACTCCGCTTCGGTCGGTAATCTATAACCGTTCGCATTAAAATTACACTTTATCTTTTTCTTCTTACCACTGTAACAAGGAGTAAGTCCCTCCATTTCACTTTTTTTATTACAAAACTCCACCGCATCGTACCAGCTTACTCTTTCTACTGGTAAATTATCGCCCTTAAATTCACTCGGGTTATTTCCCATCACAGCTTTCCATTCAGCTTGCGTTACTTCCGTTTCACTTATATAAAAATCATCCAAGGTTACGGAGTGGATTGGTTTTTCGCGAGTGACTTTATTACTGCCCATCTCAAAGGTGCCGCCTTGTACGAATACCATAAAATTCCATTCGGCTTTTAGTGTTATCGTCCAGCCTTCTGCGTCCCAACCTCTACACTCCAAAGCTGGTGCCCACCAAATTATTTTGTCTTTGCCAGGGGTTACGGTGCCGTAATCAAAGCCAAGGCACTTGCCACTAGGGATAATGGTTTTACCATTTTTTGTAGCGGTAATAGTAATATCGTAAGAGGTATTGCCTTGTAAATCGTAAGTAATCACAATTCTGCCGTTTTTTATCTTTTGGTTAAAATTGGTAATTTGCTGGGAAAATAGAACTGAACTGGATATTAAAATTAAAATTATAATTATCTTTTTCATTTTTACTCCTGTTATATCATGAGGCTTATATTTTACTGTTCTCGAAAATCTACAGCTCTAAATTATTGTCAAACTATTTTTTGAGTTGTCAATTAAATATTCCTATTTTTTTTGTCACCCAAAAAATAATTGGAGAATTTATGACACACCTAACTTATGTAGAGCTTCTACAGCCGAGCACAAAAATACGGAGTATTTTTTATAACATTGCTCTTGTTCTTTGCGGTTCTGTTTTACTAACATTATCGGCAAAAACCACGATATTGCTACCAATCAGCCCTGTACCAATAACGCTTCAAACCCTCGTTGTGCTATCGTTGGGAACACTTTTTGGCAGTAAACGCGGAGTCGCAGTTGTACTTGCCTACATCGCAGAAGGTGCTATTGGTATACCTGTTTTTGCAAAAGGCGGTAGCGGAATTGCATACCTTCTGGGACCAACTGGTGGTTATCTTTTGGGATTTGTTTTGGCAGCATTTATTGTTGGTTATTTAGCGGAACGCGGCTGGGATCGCAGTTTTTTCAGAATAACCATTTCGATGCTGATTGCAAGTTCATCTATTTACATTTTGGGAATTAGTTGGCTTGCACATTTCGTAGGTGGAATTACAAGAGCAATCCAAGTGGGATTTGTGCCTTTTGTCGTTGGAGATTTAATAAAAATTGCCCTTGTTGCTGGCATTTTGCCAACTGGCTGGAAACTGTTGAAAAGATAATTTTAAAAAAGTAAAAGCTCGCTATTCATAGCGAGCTTTTACTTTTTTTTGTCTGTAATTCTTACTCCGCATTCATTCCTTCCGCCATTAGCCAACCGTGTGCCGTAGCATAGATAATGGAACGCGTTGCACCAGAACAGTCACCCAGAAATTTCAAATTTTCAAATTTCTGATTATCCAAAATATTTGAATAGAACTTAATCTCGGGAGCATAAAGAAGGTTGTCATTATTAGCAACCCCTGGCACCACTTTGTCCAAATTCTCTATGAAATCGATGATACTTTCTGCAATACGACGTGGAAAGGCTAAATTTATGTCGCCCAAAATGTAATTATCCTTATTCAATGTGGGTTGCACGCGATACAAATGTTTGGTACGTTTGGAATTTTTGAAGTTGCGGTAAGTCTGCAAAATCACCTTATTTTCACCTGCCAAAATGTTGGCGAGCTGGGCGATGTGAGAGCCATAACCAATTGGATCATCGAAAGGTTCCGTAAAATTTATTGTTGTCAAAATGGCGAAATTAGTGTTTTGAGATTTCTCTTTTAATTTGGAGTGACCATTCACAGTTGCAAAATCACCGTAATTTTCAGTAACCACAAAACCATTTGGATTATTGCAAAAAGTTCGCACAATGTAGCCCGTTTTAGATTTGTATTTTACCTTGAATTCATACATTTCATCGTTTAATTCTTTTACAATGTGATTCGGCAATTCGAAACGCACGCCCAAATCTACTTTTGTGTTATCAGTTATTAAATCTGGAAATTTTGCAATCATTTTCTTGATGAGTTTATGACCACTTCTGCCAACTGCAACTACTACTTTATCAAATACTTTTTCATTCTCCAAGATAATTTTTCCAGCGATAGAAGTGATGTCATTTACCTTGCTATTAAAGTGAAAATAAATATTTTTGCGACTTTTATAATCCTCGTAAATATTGCATAAAACTTGTTCTAACTGGTCGGTTCCAATGTGAAAAAAGTCGGCGACAATCGGCTGAAAACCTTGTTCATAAAATTTTTTGTAGTACATCTCATTGCGGAAGGATTTGCCCTCTTCATATTGCCCATTTTCTGTTTTGGAAAGGTAGAATTCCACCAGTTTTTTCTGCAAATCCACATCAACAGCAATGTTTCCACCCATCTCTTCTGAGATAAATAATTTTCCATCAGCACGAATACCAGAAATACTCGATGAATAGATGTCTTTACTTTTTTCAAAAATGTGAATTTCGTGTTTTAAATCTTTCATCTTTTCGATGAAACCAATGGCGGCAGCACCAAAACCAATCACAGCAATTTTCATTTTTCCTCTTTTATCTCATTTTTTCTGTTCTTTGCAATTCTCTCGCGACATCTTTTCGTTTAATATCGTCTCGTTTATCAAACCGCTTTTTACCTTTTGCAACAGCTAAATTTATCTTCACAAGGTTATTTTTGTTTATAAATAAACTTTTGGGAACAAGAGTTAAACCCTTTTCCTCAACCTGTTTTATCAGTTTTTTTATCTCTCTTTTGTGAAGCAATAATTTCCGCTTTCGTTCTGGTTCGTGATTAAAAATACTGCCCTCTTCGTAAATGCTGATGTGCAAATTATAGAGCCAAATTTCTCCATCTACAATTCTAGCGTAACTGTCTTTAAAACTCAGTTTTCCGGCACGAATTGATTTTATTTCTGTTCCTTTTAAAACAATGCCCGCTTCTATTTCGGAGATGAAAAAAAAGTTAAATCTTGCTTTTTTATTTTGATATTTTGTCATCGTAATTTTTGTTTCACCTTTGCTAAACTATTTTGGAAATCCTTATTGCTTTCATCAAGTTTAAATGCTTTTAAAAAATATTTAAACGCATTTTGCCAATCTTTTTTGGAAAAATGTTTAACACCAATATTGTGTAAAATG
>CAYQOZ010000130.1:0-3241 GCA_964419355.1 uncultured Candidatus Cloacimonadota bacterium
TCAAATTTAGAGAGATTGACGGAGTCGTTTCAATTTCAATAATTTTGGTTTTCACGAATGATAAATTAGCGGGATTAGCTGTGAAAACAGTCGGTGATTTTTGCAATTCGGTATAAAACCGATTTGTGCCAAACGGGTTCTTCAAATATAAATGTGTTTTTACGGAGTGATTCCCACCTTCAAAAATGGAAATTTTATTTTCGGAATACACGAAAGAAGCCAAAAATAGCAAAATTAAAATAAAATATCTCTTCATAAATTCTCCAGAAATCTTTATGAAACCTTGATGTTATTAATAGATATTTATGTCAAGATTTTTAAAATATTAATTATTTATCTTATTTTTCAATGAAATAAACTTTTTGTTTTGACAGATTCAACTTAAAAAATTTGATGTCCCAAAGCGAATTTTAAATCAAACAGAAAGGTTAAAAAAAATGAGAAAAAATGTTGTAGCAATTGTTGGACGCCCCAATGTAGGGAAATCTACACTCTTTAATAGAATCTGCAAAAAACGAAGTGCCATTGTCGATTTTGAAGAAGGCGTAACGCGCGATCGCAAATATGAAGAAGCCGAATGGTCGGGTAAAAAATTTGTAATTGTGGATACTGGTGGAATTATCCCAAAATCGGATAGTAGCATCGATAAAGCGGTGAAATTCCAAGCAGAAGTAGCAATTGAAGAATCTGAACTTATACTTTTTGTTGTGGATGTGAAAGTGGGAACTACCTCTACAGATTTAGAAGTTGCCAAAATATTGTCTCCGCATCGTAAAAAAGTTTTGTTAATTGTTAATAAAGTAGATAACGAAAAAGATGATTTGGAAATTTACGATTTTATGCAACTCGGTTTTGGTGCACCAATTCCAATTGCGGCAGTTAGTGGAAGAAAAATTGGAGATTTTTTGGATTTATTAATTTCCAATATCAATGATGATGAAATTGAAGAAGAAGAAATTGATGAAATAAAAATTGCCATCGTGGGTAAACCAAATGTGGGGAAATCTTCGTTAATCAATAAATTAATCAAAAGAGAAGCCAATATTGTTACCGATATTCCCGGCACAACGCGTGATTCTATTGACTTTGTAATCGAACATAATAATGAAAAAATAAGGTTTATTGATACCGCTGGATTGCGACGAAAAAAACGCATCAAATATGGTGTCGAATATTTCAGCAATATGCGTACCATCGAAAGCATCAACCGTGCCGATGTTGTTTTGGCTGTTATTGATGCAAACGATGATATTTCCAGTCAAGATCAGAAGATAATTTCATACGCATCTCGCAATTTTAAAGATATTATTCTCGCTATCAATAAATGGGATTTAATCGAAAAAGATAATAGCACAACCGGCGAATTTGTGCGTGATATTAGAGAAAAATTACGATTTGTAGAATACGCTCCAATCATCTTTATTTCAGCGTTAACTGGGCAACGAATTCATAAAATTTTTGACCTCATCTTGAAGGTTAAAGAAGAGAGTAGTAAACGCATTTCGACTTCAAAATTAAATGATTTTCTCAAAAAGACAACAGCCAAATTTCCGCCCTCACATTCGAGTGGAAAACACGCAAAAATCTACTTCTGCACGCAAGTAAAAACACATCCCCCAACCTTTGTTTTTTTCTGCAATAATCCAGATTATATCACCGTTCATTACAGACGCTACCTCAATAACCAATTGCGTGAAAATTTTAAATTCGAAGGTGCCACGATTCGCACATTTTACCGCGGACGCGGTGAAGATGAGTTGTAATTAAAATTAGGAAAGGAAGGAAAAAATTATGTTAACAAAAAGTTTAATATTCATCGTTGTAACCTATTTAATCGGCTCAATTCCCACGAGTTACATTATGGGAAAACTTCTTAAAAAAATCGACATTCGTAAATTTGGCAGTGGTAATGTGGGTGCTACAAACGCATTACGAGTTTTGGGAACAAAAATCGGCATCATCACGCTTTTGTTCGATATGGCAAAAGGTGCAGTGCCAGTTATCATCGCTAAACATTTCGGATTTGAAGGCATAACTTTGGTAATAATTGCCCTTGCCACAATTTTGGGTCATATCTTCACGATTTTCCTCAAATTCAAAGGTGGAAAAGGGGTGGCAACATCGGCCGGCGTTTTCGGTGCACTCGCACCAATTCCACTTGCAATCGCATTTTTAACTTTCATTATTATTGTTGGATTGACACGTTATATATCTCTTGGATCAATTTTAGCGGCGTTTGTTTTGACAATTTCAGAATTGATAATCAATTGGAAAAGCGAGTTTGAAAATTTAGAAATTTTGATATTTATTTCGGTAGTTGCGATGCTGATAATTATTCGCCATAAAGATAATATCAAGCGCTTGAAAAATAGAAATGAAAATAAAATTAGTTTTGGGAGAAAATAGGAACAAGACCCACACTATACCCATAAAGTATCCTTTGTGGCAACGGGGTTAAGGGAATTATGAAATTATTGAAAAAGAAACTAAAAACTTGGAATGAAGCCCACGACATTATCAAAAAATTACAAAAAAATGGTAAAAAAATCGTTTTTACAAATGGTTGTTTTGATATAATTCACGCCGGTCATATTCAATATCTTATCGAAGCAAAAAAATTGGGAGATATTTTAATTATTGGATTAAACAGCGATGAATCAGTCAAAAAATTGAAAGGAAACTCTCGTCCAATCAATAATGAAATGGACAGAGTTACTGTTTTATCTGCATTACTTATGATTGACTATCTTGTTGTATTCAAAGAAAATACACCCTATGATTTAATAAAACACATTAATCCAAATGTTTTGGTCAAAGGTGGCGACTGGAAGATTGAAGAGATAGTTGGCGCAGACATTATTCAAAAAAATGGTGGCAAAGTGAAACAATTATCGTTCAAAAAAGGAATATCGACGACAGCTATAATAAAGAGGATAAATGGAAAATCAGATTGAAACTGCAGTTGTAAATGAGATAATTGGTAACCACATTTTCGTTGAAATGGAACAATCTGACTCTTGTGAATCGTGTACAATGGGTGGTGTTTGTCATACGAATGGCAAAAGCATAACCCACAAAATAAAGGCAGATTTGAAAGTAAAAATCGGCGATAAACTACAAGTGGAAGTTTCACCAAAATTACGTATTTTATCATCGTTTATTATCTTCATCTTCCCCATTATTACGATGATTATTTTTTATCTTACGGCTAAATTTGGTCTCAATTTCAAAGAAGATTTTG
>CAYQOZ010000131.1:0-3225 GCA_964419355.1 uncultured Candidatus Cloacimonadota bacterium
AATTGCGACTCACAAAATGAAACCAATTTTAGAACAAATGGAAATTAAAGAGTGGTAAAAATTGGGAGGAAAAGATGAAAAAAATGTTTTTTATGGGATTGTTGATGGGAGCGTTGCTTTTTGCACAAAATGTATGGATAAACGAATTCCATTATGACAATGTAAGTACTGATGAAGGTGAATTTATCGAGATTGTTTTGCAAAATTCGGAAAATTTTAATTTGAACGATTTTACTGTAACTTTCTATAATGGCAGTAACGGTAGCGAATATGATGCCAAAACTTTAGATGAATTTACTGTCGGACAAACAGTTGCTGATTACACAATTTTTTACTATTTCAAGGAAGGCATTCAAAATGGTGCACCAGATGGATTTGCACTTTCATATCAAGGTGGTCTAATTCCAGGTCAATTCATCAGCTATGAAGGTGAATTGGAAGCAACTGAAGGTGTTGCAAACGGTGCTACATCCACCGATATTGGCGTTGCTGAAAGTAGCACTACTGAAATTGGAATGTCACTTCAACTTTCTGGACTTGGCGCTCAATACAGTGATTTTGTTTGGGTAGAACCAGCCGCTGAAACAATCGGTCAGCTCAATAATAATCAGACTTTAGATGGTAATCCAAATCCAACTATTACCGTAATTTCACCAAACGGTGGTGAAGAATGGGAACAGAATTCTATTCACGAAATCTTGTGGAGTTCGGTCAATTTTGAAGGCAATGTCGACATCTATCTTTATGAAGCTTGGGGAAGAAATCGTGAAATATTACTTGTTGCTAATGTTGAAAATGATGGGATTTGGGAATGGGAAATACCGGCTGACTTAACCGCACATCCAAATTACACAATTGGAATTTGTGGCGTTATAGATGGTGATCCTTGTGATATAAGTGATGCTGATTTTAGCATCATCGAACCCATTTTACCCGAAGAACTCACAATTTTTGACATTCAATACACCCAAAATGAAACTGGCGATTCCGACTATATCGACCAATATGTTCAAACAAGTGGCGTTGTAACTGCTGAATTTGAAAATACTTTTTTTATTCAAGATGGCGTTGGTGAATGGAATGGAGTTTGCATCTATCCAGCTGAATTTGATGTTACTGAAATCGAAGTGGGACAAAATATTACGATTACGGGTTATATCGCCGAATACAATGGCAAAACTGAAATTATGGATTTAACAAATATAGTTATTAATGGAACTGAAAATTTACCGGATCCTTCACCTATTTTTACGGGTTATATCTCAATAGAAAATTACAATCCTGAAGCCTGGGAAGGCGTTCTCGTGCAAACGAGTGAAGTTGCTGTTACAAACCCCGATCTCGGTTATGGAACTTGGGAAATTGATGATGGCATCGATTCGTCCGGACCGTGTGTTGTAGGTCATTCTGCTAGTTATGAATATGTTCCCGTTTTGAATGATATTTTGCCACGCGTTGTTGGCATTGTAGATTTTGCTTACGGTAGTTTCCGCATCGAACCACGTGATGATAATGATTTTCTATCTGCTTCTGCAGAAAATTTTGAATTGGAGATTGTAAATTACAAATTGCAAAATTACCCTAATCCGTTTAATGTTGGAACGACAATTTCATTTGATATAGTTGATGTTAACTCTCCTACTACAATTGAAATTTTCAATTTGAAAGGGCAGAAGGTAAAACAATATTCAATACAAAGTAACCAATCTTCAATAGTTTGGGATGCAGATAAATTCTCATCTGGTATCTATTTTTGCAAACTAATCGTCGATGGAAAAATAGCTGATTCAAGAAAAATGATTTTGATGAAATAAAAATTATTCACAAAAAGACACTTCGAAATTCGAAGTGTCTTTTTTATTTTATATTAATTTTTGTAATTATTTCTTTAATTTTAGTTAACTCTGTTTTCTCGAAAAAGCCAAACGAATAAAGCAAAACTGGAAATAACAAACACAAACCTAATTTAAATAGAACTTGCAAAAAGATTAAATCAAAAGTGATGAAATATTGAGCGAAAAACAAAACAAAACCTATTAACAAGGCGATTGAAATTTTACCAATTTCGTAATTAATTAAATATATTTTTCGAGATGCAAAGTAGAGAATTGTCATGATAAATGCAGTTGATAAAACTGTCGCAAAAGCCGCACCAAAAATGCCAATTTGCAAAATTTTGATAAACAAATAATTTAAACCAAAATTTATAAAAACGGCAACCGAAACGATTGTTGCGACATATTTTGTTTTTTTCTTAAAATAAAATGCGAGTGCAAACATATTTTGCAAACCCTTAAAAACAAAAGCTAATGTTATAAATGGCACAATTTTATAAGCAATTATAAACTCTTTTTTTTGAGCAAATATTTCCAGAATTTCGCGTGAAAATATAGATAAAGTAAAAGCTCCAAAAATCAATATAACTGCAAAATATTTGAACACTTTGCAGAAAAATTCCTTTGCATCTGGCAATTTGAACATTTTGAAAGCAATCGGCACAAAAGCTAATTGAAACGATTGAACAACGAGTACATTCAAAACACCAGAAATTTTACCACCCAAAGAGTAAACACCGACCGCTTCGTAACCCAATAAATAGCGAATAATATACTTGTCACCAATTGCCAAAAGTTGAACTGAAATGGCACTAAAAATCAGCGGGACTCCATAACCTAACATCTCTTTTATCAATTTAAAATTAAGGCAGTATTTGAAATTTTTCAGTAAAATTGGTAATGAGAATAAAAACTGTAAAATGTTAACGATTAATTGACTGTAAAATATGCCAATTATGCCAATTTCCATTTTGACTAAAAAGAAGATGTTCAGCAAAAGCACCATGCTTAATTTTGACACAAAAAAAACAGTATAAGTTACAGATTGCTCTCTAAATCTAAATAAATTCATCGGCACTTGATTGATAATTTCAAAGCCGACAGTCATAAAAATTATGGTAAAATAGTTTGAATATTTTGTCGTTCCAAAAAGTAAATTTGAAAAAGTTTCACGAAATGGATTTAGTAAAATATTCAGCAAAATAGCCACAAAAAATAGCGTGAAATAGGAATTAAATAGTATCGATTTTTGTTCGATTTCATCGTCTGTTTCGGCACTCCAACGCATCATGGATGAAACAATCCGCAAGCCAAAAATCATCGCCATAAACATTGCAGTTGTTTCTAAAATTGTGAATTTACCGTAATCTAAAAGCGTCAGTTTAGCAGT
>CAYQOZ010000132.1:0-3220 GCA_964419355.1 uncultured Candidatus Cloacimonadota bacterium
AAAAAGTTTTTTTGAAAATAGATGAAAATATCGAATTAAAAATTTTCAAAAAAGATGGTGAAAAAATTAAAAATGGTGAAATTGTTGCCACTATTTTTGGGAAAGTAAATAGCATCTTGAAAGCCGAAAGAACAGCCTTAAATTTACTTTCGCATCTCAGCGGAATCGCTTCCAAAACTGCAAAATTTGTCCAAAAAATAAGTGGTAAAACCAAAATTTTAGATACTCGAAAAACGCTACCAACTTTACGAGAATTGCAAAAATATGCGGTCAAGTGTGGTGGCGGCGAAAATCATCGAATGGGACTTTTTGATTTGGCAATGATAAAAGATAACCACATCGATGCGGCGGGCGGAATCGAAAATGCAGTGCGAAAAATACGCGAAAAATGGAACGGAAAAATCGAAGTGGAGACCAGAAATTTAAGCGAAGTTAAAATCGCGTTAAATTGTGGTGTGGATAGAATTATGTTGGATAATATGAATAACGAAACGATGCAAAAAGCAGTAAAAATAATTTGCAGAAAAGCCGAAACAGAAGCGTCTGGAAATATGAATTTAGAGCGAATTTCAGCAGTTTCGGAAACGGGAGTAGATTATATTTCGGTTGGCGAACTTACTCACTCGGTAACTGCCTTTGATTTTTCATTGAAAAGAGGTAAAAAATGATTGATTATGTAAAAAAAATACAAAAATTAAAAGATAAATTTGATGGAAAAGTAGTTATTTCAGCACATCACTACCAACATCCAGACATCGTGAAATTGGCAGATTTTGTAGGAGATTCCTACAAATTGGCAGTCGATTGCAGTAAAGTAAATGCCGAATATATTGTGTTTTGCGGAGTGCGTTTTATGGCGGAAGGTGCTGCAATTTTGGCAAAAAAAAATCAGAAAATATTACTTCCGAAAATGTCAGCTGGTTGCCCGCTTGCCGATTTTATTGATGGTAAAAAAATGGCTAAGGTGCTGGAAAAGATTGAGCAAAAATTCAAAATTTCAGCTGTTCCAGTAGTTTATATGAATTCATATACCGACGCCAAAAATATTTGTGGAAAGCACGGTGGTGCGGTTTGTACGAGTTCAAACGCACAGCAGATTTTGGAATATTATTTTGCGAAAGGGCAATCTGTTTTTTTCGCACCAGATTTTAATCTAGGTATTAATACCGCTCGAAAGATGAATTTGAAAGAAATGGATATTATCAAAATAAACAAAAATTTGACATTTTCGCAAAATAGCAAAATGCCCAAATTGTTCATTTGGGATGGGAATTGTCGCGTTCACAAAAGATTTATTCGAGCTGATGTCGAACAATTTAAAGCGAAATATCCAAACGGTAAATTGATTGTTCACCCTGAATGTGATGAAGAGATTGTGAATTTGGCGGATGTATCCGGCTCGACATCCAAAATATTTTCGGAAATTGAAAATTCGGCAAACGGTTCAGTTTGGGCAGTTGGAACAGAATATTATTTTGTGAAACGCATCGCTGAGCAATTTCCCCAAAAAACGATAATTCCTCTTCGGCAGTCGATTTGTGCAAATATGGCGAAAATAAATTTGCAAAATTTGTATGAAACATTGAAGTCAATTGATGAAAATATAGAAAATTTAATCGTTGTGAATGAAAAGCAAAATGCGCGTAAATCGCTTCAAAAAATGATAGAAATTGTGGAAGGTTAAAATGCGACGAACTTTTGATGTAATTGTGATTGGGAGTGGAATTTCTGGGCTTTCATCTGCCATTATTTTGCGAGAAAAAGGTCTTAATGTGGTGGTTGTAACTAAAGAAAAAGAGATTGCCGAAACAAATACAAATCTAGCACAAGGTGGCATTATTGCCAAAAAAAGTGGCGATAGTTTTGCCCGTTTACGAGATGATATTCTAAAAGCTGGTGGTGGTTATAATCGCATCGATGCAGTTGAACTGCTCGCTGAAAAAGGTCCTGATTTTGTTTTCGATTTTTTAATTGATAAAATTGGCGTAGATTTTTCCAAAAATGCGAGTGGAAAATTGGATTATACTGAAGAAGCAGCTCATTCGAAGCGACGCGTTTTGCATTATGAAGACAGAACTGGTGATAAAATCGAGCGAAAACTAATCGCATATTGTCAGAAAGTCGGTGTAAAAATTTTGACGGAATTTACAGCGGTAGATTTAATCACAAACGAACATCATTCTGATGATATTCAAGAATTGTATGAGGAACGCGAAGTGATGGGCATTTATGCACTTAACAATGTGAATGGTGAAGTTTATACTTTTTTTTCACATCAAGTAATTTTGGCTACTGGTGGTATTGGCAATTTGTACCAACACACCACCAATTTACCATCCGCTACCGGCGATGGTTTAAGTATGGCGTACCGTGCTGGTGCAGAAATTATCAATGCTGAATTTATCCAATTTCATCCCACTTCATTTTTTCATAAAGATATAAAACGGTTTTTAATTTCGGAATCTCTTCGTGGTGAAGGAGCTCGTTTGTTCAATCAAAAGAGCGAAGAATTTATGATGAATTATGCTCCAGATTTGAAAGATCTCGCACCGCGTGATGTAGTTTCGCGAGCTATTTATGAAGAGATGGGTAAGGTTGGCACTGAATATATGTTCCTAGAAATTGCTTCATTTTATCAAGGTTCTGAACCACTCAAAAAGCGTTTTTCAAAAATTTATGAAACTTGCTTGAAAGGTGGCATCAATATTTTAAAAGAAGCAATTCCAATTGTACCCGCAGCTCACTATTTTTGTGGTGGGGTAAAGGTAGATTTGCAAGGACGCAGTTCTCTGAAAAATCTTTACGCCATCGGCGAAGTTAGTTGTACTGGTGTTCACGGTGCAAACAGGCTTGCTTCAACTTCACTTTTAGAGGGGTTACTTTGGGCAAAATTTAGTGCCGATGATATTGCCGAAAATAATAGCAAAATTGCGGAGAATCGTTTTGCGAAAATTCCAAATTGGAAAGAACCGCAACACATCGAAGATTTTGACTCACTATTGCTCGTTCAAGATTGGAAAGCAATTCAAATGACGATGTGGAATTATGCCGGGATTATTCGTACTCAAAAAGGATTGATGCGTGCTAAAGCAGATTTGGAATATTATTCTCACCGGATTTTCAAATTTTACAAAACTGCTCGATTAGACAAAAATATTATTGAGCTGAGAAACGCAGTAATAAACGCTTCCATCATTGTTAACGCTGCTCTCCGTAACAC
>CAYQOZ010000133.1:0-3206 GCA_964419355.1 uncultured Candidatus Cloacimonadota bacterium
ATTATGAATTAGGAAGTAATCAGGTAAACTATTCAGCAGATAAACTTTCATCAGGTGTTTACTTCTACAAACTTGTTGTAGATGGTAAAGCTGTAGATACCAAAAAAATGATATTGTTAAAATAATAAGTACAATAAAATAATCGCTCCTTTCGGAGCGTTTTTTTTTATTTGACATTTTATGCCACCTCTCTTTTTCTCAACAGAAAGGAGGAAAATTATGAAAAGATATTCGGGTAATCCAATTGTAAAACGGACTGATATCCCAGTAATAAAGCCACATCTTGTAGATGTAACTTCCGTTTTTAACCCCGGTGCGATAAAGATAAATGACACATATTATCTAATGCTAAGAGTACAAAATAGAGGTCGCCGAACTTTCAGCGTAATGGCACAAAGTAAAGATGGAATAAATTTCGATATTTCTAATAAAATCGTGAAATTTGACGGAATTGAGAAAATAGAGGAAAAAATTTATCATTGTTACGATCCTCGCATTACAAGAATTAACGACACCTTTTACATAATGTTTGCAATGGATATGGAAAAAATTTGCCGATTGGGATTAGCTCAAACAAAAGATTTTGAGCAATTTGAATTTTTGGGAATTGTCTCAGCAGAAGATAATCGTAATGGCGTTTTATTCCCAGAGAAAATTGATGGAAAATACTTACGGTTTGACCGCCCCAATAAAGTTGCACTTGTCGATGGTCCTGTGACGGGTAGTGAAATCCATCTTTCAGAATCAACTGATTTATTGAATTGGGAAGCTGTGGCAAAAATAGCAGAAGGAAACCATAATTATTGGGACGAATTAATCGGCGCTGGTCCACCACCCGTAAAAACTAAAAAAGGCTGGCTACTTGTCTATCACGGCATTGCAATGCATTATCAACCAATTTATCAGGCAGGTGTGATGCTTTTAGATTTGGAAAATCCTGCCAAAATTATTGCACGTGGAAAACTCAATATTCTCGAACCACGCGAAATTTATGAAACGGTAGGTCAAGTGCCAAATGTAATTTTCCCAACGGGAATGACAGTAGATAACTACGATGAAAATGGCTTTGCCAAAATGGAGAGCAAAGTTCACATCTATTATGGTGCTGCCGATACCAGCATCGGTCTTGCCATCTCTACCATTAAAAAATTAATTGAAAAATGTTATCAATAAGGGAGCTTTTATGAAAAATTTAATGATTGTATCTTTAGTTTTAATCTCAATTTTATCTTATGCGGAAGAGGCGTGGAAAGATTACTTACCTGAACCTCAAATCGAATTTTCACCTCGTCAATATCTTTGTAAAAAAATAGAAACACCAATTTTAATAGATGGAAAATTAGACGACCCAATGTGGGAAAAAGCAGCTTGGACAGCCGATTTCGTTGATATTGAAGGTAATTCCAAACCAAAACCAAATTTTAAAACAAATGTAAAAATGTTATGGGATGATAATTACTTTTATTTCGGATGCGAGATGGAAGCGCCACACATTTGGGCAAAGTTAAAAGAACGAGATGCAGTTATTTTTTACGATAATGACTTCGAAATATTCATCGATCCTCAGGGCGATACGCACGAATATTACGAATTTGAGATGAATGCGTTCAACACTATTTGGGATCTTCTTTTGCTTGCACCATATCGCGATGAGGGCTGTCGTGCTGTAGATGCTTGGGATATTCAAGGATTGAAAACAGCTGTACATATCGATGGAACACTTAATAATCCTACCGATATTGATCAAAGTTGGTCAGTAGAAGTAGCCATTCCATGGAAAGTTTTGGAAGAGTGTGCCGACAGTTGCCCACCTAAAAGCGGAGAACAATGGCGTGTCAATTTTTCACGAGTAGAATGGGATACAAAAATTATTAATAATGACTATGAAAAACTAAATAGTCCAGAACACAATTGGGTTTGGAGTCCACAAGGAATCATAAATATGCACTACCCAGAGATGTGGGGCTTCGTCCAATTTTCCGAAAATATTGATGATGAATTCATCTACAATACTGACGAAGACATCAAGTTTGCATTGCGTAAAATCTACTATAAAGAACGAACTTATTTTATGAAAAATGGTGTTTATACGACCGATCTTGATAAATTAGAGATAGAAAATTTTCCGTGGATACCACAAATATTCGTTACACCAAACAGCTTCGAGGCAATCATAAATTCAAATGGAAAAAAAATTAGAATTACACACAATGGCAAAGTTTATTAATTGTTTGAGGAAAGATAGATTATGAAAAAATGGATGTGGCTTCGAAATAATGCGGAATTAGAAAATAACTTATTATCTCATATAGAAAATATTAAGCAAGCGGGGATTGATGCAATTCTATTTTCTGGATCAATTGAAGCAATCGAAAAATTAATTCCTATCACACAAAAACTTGCAATTGAACTGCATATTTGGTCAATCACTGGCATTTGCTCCGATTCTAAAATCATAGAGAGTCATCCAGATTGGTTTATGGTAAATCGCAACGGTGAATCTTGTTTGCAGAGCCCACCCTATGTAGATTACTATAAATGGCTTTGTCCATCCAAACCAGAAGTAAGAAAATATCTCACCGAACGAATTACAAAATTGTGTAGCTACCCCGAAATTGCTGGTGTTCAGCTTGATTACATTCGCTATCCAGATGTAATTTTACCAATTGCAATTCAACCAGAATACAATTTGCATCAAACACACGAAGAACCACAATTTGACTACTGTTATTGTTCTGAATGTCGCAAACAATTCATCGCAAAAACTGGAACTGACCCACTTACATTGAAGGAGCCGTCAACGAATAAAAAATGGTTGCAATTCCGTTATGATAACATTACAAATTTAGTGAATAGTTTGGGAAAAATTGTGCGTCCAAAATTATTTTCTGCAGCTGTTTTTCCAACTCCGAAAATTGCCAAAGAACTTGTGAGACAAGATTGGACAGCCTGGGATATTGATGCCATTTTCCCCATGATTTACCATAAATTTTATGATGAAAATATTGAATGGATAAAAACTGCAACAAAAATAGATGTGCAAAAACTTTCATCGAAGACAAAACTTGTTCCGGGCTTATTTTTACCACATCTCACACCAGATGAATTGCCGATTGCGATGCAAAAAGCAAGGGTAAGCGGTACAAATAACATCGCATTTTTTGATTATAGTGAAGAAAAAATAAAAAAATATCTTTTTTGAATAT
>CAYQOZ010000134.1:0-1977 GCA_964419355.1 uncultured Candidatus Cloacimonadota bacterium
AAACGCCACCGGCAATTATTATGAATGAAGCCATCGAAATTGCTAAAAAATACTGTTCGGAAAGTTCTGGAAAGTTCATTAATGGAGTTTTGAATGCCATCGCAAAAGAGCAATAAAATAATTTGTAGTGTCGGAGTTTTTGCGTACAATGAAGTTGAAAATATTAGTAAATTATTGAACGCACTTCTTTCGCAGAAATTAAGTAAAGTAGAAATTGGCGAAATAATTGTGGTTTCGAGTGCTTCAAAAGATGGAACTGACGAAGCAGTCTTGGCGTTTGCAGAAAAAAGTAATAAAATAAAACTGATTGCAGAAAAAGAGCGAAATGGGAAATCTGCGGCGATTAATAAATTTATCAATGCTTCTCAAAATGATATATTGGTAATTGAAAGTGCGGATACAATTCCAGCTGGAAACACAATTGAAAAAATGGTTTCAGCTTTTGCGGATGAAACTATCGGAATGACAGGTGGTAAGCCGACTCCCGAAAATAGTCCGAAAAATTTTGTGGGTTACAGCGTGAATTTATTGTGGCGATTGCATCACAAGATGGCGTTGATTTCGCCAAAACTCGGTGAGATGGTTGCCTTTCGCAAAATATTCACTAAAATTCCTGCCAAAAGTGCAGTTGACGAAGCAAGTATTGAAGCTATTATTCGCAAAGCTAATTTGAAATTGCAATACATTCCAGATGCAATAATTCACAATAAAGGTCCGGAAAATTTGGGCGATTTTATTTTGCAACGCCGTCGCATTGAAGCGGGGCATTTGTGGCTGCAAGATACAGAAAAATATGAGGTTGCGTCTCAAAGTGGCAGTTTACTTCTCAGATTAACTTTAACCGAAATTACAGAAAATCCTACTAAAATATTTTTCTTGCTTGGCACGATGATAATTGAGATTTACAGTAGATTTTTGGGCTGGTTTGATTATCGCATCAAAAAGAAAAATCCGTTCAAATGGGAGATTGCAAAATCTACCAAAAAATTGGAAATAAAATGATAAGATTGATTCCTAAAATATTTTTTTACAAACTGTTCCGCACTTTTGGATTTCCAAAAATGTTGCCGATGAATTATACCATCAGTGTTTGCTACAGTTGCAATTCGCGTTGTAAAACTTGCAATATTTACAAAAAGAAAGCGAATAATTTGAATTTGTCGGAATACGAAGAGATTTTTAGAAAAATCGGTAAATCGCCATACTGGGTTACAATTAGTGGCGGTGAACCATTCCTGCGAGAAGATTTAGCGGAAATTTGTCAAATTATTTACAAACATTCAAAACCAGCAATTATCAACATTCCGTCCAACGGAATTATGACGAAAACAATCGTAAACACCGTCCAGAAAATTGCGGAAAGCTGTCCCCAATCGCAGATTATTATTAATTTATCAATCGATGAAATTGACGAAAAACACGATGAAATTCGTGGAATTCCAGGAAATTACAAAAATGTTATGCGTACTTTTGAGCGATTAAAAAAATTACCAAATCCAAATTTATCGGTCGGAATCCATACCGTAATTTCTAAATTTAATGTGAAAAATTTGTCACAAATTTCCAACACTTTAATGAATTTAAATCCAGATTCTTACATTACCGAAATTGCGGAAGAACGCGTTGAACTAGACACAATTGGTGCTGAAATCACACCAGACCAATTTGCGTATAGCTCTGCGATAGACCTTTTGATTCACCGCATAAAATATGGAAAATTCAAAGGAATGCAAAAAATTACCCAAGCATTTCGCATCGAATACTACAATTTTGTGAAGAAAATTTTACGCGATAAAAAGCAGGTAATTCCGTGTTATGCAGGCATTGCATCCGCACAAATTTCACCCGATGGAGATATTTGGTCGTGTTGCATAAAAGCAGAATCGATGGGGAATTTGCGCAAAAGTGATTATAATTTCAAAAAGATATGGTTCAATAAAAAAATGAAAAATGAACGCAAATTAATCAAAAATAAAG
>CAYQOZ010000134.1:2077-3202 GCA_964419355.1 uncultured Candidatus Cloacimonadota bacterium
TGTGTGGTTTTGAATGAGAAGAACGAACTACTCATTATAAAACGGAAATTTGCACCAAAAGTGGGGGAGTGGGCATTGCCAAGCGGTTATATGGAAGTTTACCAAACACCGGAACAAACCGCGATTGACGAACTGCAAGAAGAGACGGGTTTGATTGCCAAAATTGATGAATTTTTGGGATATTTTAGTGGACCCTCACCCATTTACAAAAATATTATTAACTTTGGTTTTTTGATGAAAGTAACAGGTGGTAAACTGCAAGCCGGAGATGATGCCGCAGAAGCAAAATTTGTTCCGCTTGCTAATTTACCCGAAATTTGTTTTGCGTCACATAGGTATTTTATTGAAAAAATAATGAAAGAATTAATGAATTAAAGAATTAAGGAATTGAAAAGATCATTAAATAATAAATTGACATCTTTAATGATTACGCAAGATTGCGTAGCGTAATATGACGCAATGAAAAGTTGGGTAATAAATAAAAAGCGAAATAAAAAAAGGAGAGCAAGATGAAAAAAATAGTAATGTTTGTATTGTTGATTGGTATTTTTGGCAGTTTAACAGCCAAAACTTGGGTGCGAGAATACACTTACCACGCCGGTGAAGCGGATAGCAAACTCACCTCGCGTGCAATTGCGTTGGAACAGGTAAAAAGAATTTTGTTAGAAGAGATTGGCGTTTTTGTGCACTCCGAACTTTTAATGGAAACTACCGAAATTAACGGAAAATTAAAAGAACTTACCGCAAAACAGATTGAAATTATTTCTGCCGGGATTACCGAAACCAAAATTTTGGAAGAAACTTGGAACGGTGAAATTCTTTACATAAAAGCAGAAATTACTGCTGATAAAGAAGATGTTTTGAAAAAATTAGATAAAGTAATAAACAATAAAGAAAAAACCAGACAATTAGAAGAATCTCGCCGAAAAACAGACGAAGCACTTGCTGAAATTGAAAATTTAAGAAACAAATTCAAAAAGTTAAAAAAAAATGAAGATAATAAACAAATTTTCAAACAATATAACCAAGTAAATAAAAAAATCCAGATTGAAAATTATTTTTGTTTAGCTTATAATTCCCTTGAAGAAAATAACAACGAAAAAGCAATTTTTTATTATTTAGAAG
>CAYQOZ010000135.1:0-3195 GCA_964419355.1 uncultured Candidatus Cloacimonadota bacterium
AAAGTGTAGACATAACTAACCTATAGTTATACAAATTTTGTATACAATAACTTTTTATGGGAGTTATTGTATACACTATTAACTCTCATCTCCGATATCCAAATTGTCTAATGGACTTGCTATTTTACCCATACTTTGTTTTGTTATATGCGTATATAATTCTGTTGTTTTTGAGCTTTTATGACCTAATAGTTTCTGAATATATCTCAAATCCTCCCCCTGTTCCAATAAATGCGTGGCAAAACTATGACGTAAACTATGAACTGATACTTTTTTGTCAATATTTATCTTATCTAAATTTCTGTAAAATATTTGTTGAACACCTTTTGTAGAATATTGTTCTTGGAAAATATTTTCAAATAACCATACTTTCGGTTGGTATTTTTTGAAGTATTTTCTTAGAAGATTAAGTAATTCTCCTGATAAGATCGTTGTTCTGTCCTTTTTCCCCTTCCCACCACGAATATAGATTAATTTTCTTTCACTATCAATATCTGCAATTTTCAGGTTAACTGATTCACTTAATCTTAAACCCGCAGAATATATTGTTGATAAGATTGTTTTATGTCTCAAGTTATTCGTGCTTTCTATTATCTGCTTTACTTCCAATTTACTAAGCACAATAGGTAATTTCCGTTCTTTGCTTCTTGGAATTTCAAAATAATATTTCTTTGTTTCTCTCCTTAAAATTTTCTCAAAATAAAACTTAATTGCACTTATTGCCTGTTTCTGATAAGAAAATGAAATTTTCTTCTTCTTTACTAGGAATAGCATATATTCTTTCACATTCTCATCTGTTAGTTTGGATGGATCATCTTCTGAGTAAAAGTTAAAGAAACGAACAATTTGATCTTTGTAAACTACAATGGTATTTTCACTATATCTTTTAAGAATAAGCTGATTACTAAAATCCTTCAATGCTTTATCTTTTCCATTTCTCACTTTTGGTTTGGACGGAAATAGTTTCAGGAACTTATCTAAAGATGCTTTGGTTTGCGGTATTACCCAGCTTTGTTGATGACCGCTAAAATAACACCCCTGAATTTTTATAGCATGATTCTTCTGAAATTTAAATGAAACAACATCTATTTTATATCTGTTTTTAGAAATCGGTGTTAAACAATAATTTTCTGTCTTTATCACATCCATTTTACCTTCCCTACTTACTCTTCAACTATTCTACCTTTTACTTTTTTTCACACATCCAAACTGTCTAAAGGGCTTTTAATCGCACGCAGATCTTTCTTGCTAACTCTCAAATATTTCATTGTAGTTTTAGAATGTTCATGCCCGAGCATCTGTTGGATGTAACGAATATCCACACCTTTTTCTATTAAATGAACTGCGAATGAGTTTTTGAGAATGGTGAGGGTTACTTTCTTTTTTATATTACTTTCCATGACCGCATCTTGGAAGATTTTTTGTAATGTTCTTTTGGGGAATTGCTTACCTGCATAGTTTTCAAAAAGCCACTCTTTTGGTTTATATTGTTTGAAATATTCTCTCAATAAATCTAATAGTTTTCTTGATAGAATTACATGTCGGTCTTTATTGTTTCTTGCACTGCTGATAAATATTTGCATTTTATCAGAATCAATATCTTCTACTCTGATATATGTTACTTCACTTGGAGTTAAGCCAGCTGAGTATATCAAGAAGATCATGCACTTTGCTCTTAAATTTGATATACATTTTAGAATTCTGCTAACTTCTTGCTCATTTAAAATTTGTGGAAGTCTCTTCTCTCTTTTTGGTCTCGGTAAATAATAATCATCAATTTCCTGATGTAGCACATGAGTATAGTAAAATTTTATGGAATTAATCGCA
Source organism: uncultured Candidatus Cloacimonadota bacterium (assembly GCA_964419355.1). Classification (GTDB taxonomy): domain Bacteria; phylum Cloacimonadota; class Cloacimonadia; order Cloacimonadales; family TCS61; genus TCS61. The sequence goes on from CAYQOZ010000135.1 coordinate 1,828, forward strand.
TTGTTCTGGGACGAAACAGAATATTTTTTCTTCTTGACTAAGTACAAAATATATTGTCGAACTTTATCAAAATTAATTTCTTCTGGATTTGTTTTTTCAAAATAGTTCAAAAATAATTGGAAATGCTGTTGATATGTTTTTATTGTAGCCTCACTATAGTTTTTTAGTTCCAACGTTTCGATATATTTTTTTGGTACTTGATTTTTTACTCTGCTGCCTAAATCTTTCATACATACCTCATTCGCTTAAAGTTAGCCTTACTTCTATGCTGTCAAACTCAAATCTCACACACTCCCAAAATCATTTTTTGTTTTTTTACTTTTGTTTTGGAGAATGCGTAGCAGTTAGCAATCTTTTTGGCTACGGATTTCCCTAAAACTTCATCATCGCAAAAAACTTTTCCCAAAACTTCACCTTCATTACTTTTATCGCCAATTTTGAACGGCAAATATGCACCCGATGCGTAATTCAATTTGGAATTTAGCGTCTTTCTGCCAGCATCAATATCAATGAGAGCATAGCCAATTTGTTGACTGTTAATTGCTTTTATCCAACCAGATGTTTTTGCAGTTATGTCGATTTGGAATTTGGATTGCGGTAAAAGTGAAATATCATCGCAAACTCGCGGGTTACCATTTTGGGTTTCGATAAATTGACGAAATTTTTCTAAAGCGGAACCGTCATCAATTACTTTTTCTATCATTTCACCAGCTTTTGTTTCACTTTTTGCAATTTTAGCAAGAAGCAACATTTCAATTGCTAAAGCTTTGGTAATTTCGTGAATATCGGCAACTCTTTTTCCCTGCAAATATTCGATGCTTTCCATAATTTCCAAGGCATTTCCAACATAATTTCCGAGTGGTGCGTTCATGTTTGTGTAAACTACTTTCACTTTTTGTTCAAAATTTTTGCCAGTTTGAGCGAGTAATTTTCCCAATTTTTTAGCAGTTTCCATATTTTTGATGAAAGCCCCATCACCAACTTTGAGGTCAATAACCAAATTTTGTGCTCCTTCGGCAATTTTTTTACTCATAATGCTGGCGGTGATGAGCGGTAAACTTTCCACAGTTGCGGTTACATCTCGCAAAGCATAAATTCTGCGATCGGCTGGTACTAATTTTTCCGATTGACTGATGATAGAGAATCCAACTTTTTCAACAATTTTTTTGAATTCATCTTCTTCATAATTTGTGCGAAGATTTGGGATGCTTTCTAATTTATCAAGCGTGCCGCCAGTATGTCCCAATCCTCTTCCAGAAATCATCGGAATTTTGGCACCGCAAGCAGCTACGATGGGTGCGAGTGGAATGGTAATTTTATCGCCCACGCCGCCGGAAGAATGCTTATCAACAGTGTTCATCGATTTTG
>CAYQOZ010000136.1:0-3176 GCA_964419355.1 uncultured Candidatus Cloacimonadota bacterium
ACTTTTAAGTTATTAAAAGTCTTTTTTGTGAGAACAACCTCACTTTGAATGAGAATAGTTTAACTTCTTTAAAGTATAGAAAAAGTTGTTCCCTAACAAAGATAGGAGACTAAACTTTTACTTCAAAGTAACATTTTGTCCGTACCTGTATGTTTATTGTCTGTGGTGACTAGTTAGTTGCCGTAGACAACGATCCCGCTATGAAGCGTTGGCATTTTGAAACACCAATTTTTCAATTCGCAAATCTTTTTTTTCACAATTATTTACACCATTTTTTATTAATCCTAACATAGAATACAAACGAAAGCAATCCTGCTACTACAGTTGCTATAATATCTTTCCAGTCAAAATTTCTACATGGTAACGATAATTGCCAAAATTTATTTCACTTAACGGTTTGGCTATGCGTAGTGTGGGGTTTTGAAACTATTAACTTTCATTTTTCACCTACTTTATTTTATTGCATAAACTTTTGATCTATTTACTACCCCCACATTACGTATAGCCTTTGTTCTCGGCAGTATTTTGTCCATTTCGTCAAATAATGTGCTTTCTTTCTCCGCTGATTTTTCGATTAACTCATAGTTACTGATAAATAATTCTTTCCCGATTTTATCGCTATTCTCATTTACATTTCGCATTCCATAAGTTAAGCTCCATTCGTTAATATATGCAAATGAAAACAACTCTCTAATATATTCACTGTCATCGTATGTGATTAACCATTTATGATTTGTGTTTTTTAAAACATTAGCAAATCTCTCATGGTCAAATGTTTTGTGCATATTTCCATTTTTTCCATATAATGCTGATTTTGTTGCAGAATAATATGGCGGGTCAAGAAATATAAACACATTCTCACCTTCTTTATCAATTATTGTTTGATAATCATAATTTGTAATGGTTGTGTCATTTAAAATCGATGAAAGAAGTTTTACTCTGTCTATGCTTGAAATCGTAAATCGTTTTTCAAATGCAGCTTTTGAAAATCCGCCACTTTCTGTTGTTCCAGAAAAAGTAATTCTATTAAACACAAAAAATGCTGATGCCTTTTTCAAATCATCAAATGTATCAATATTATCTAATAAATATTTATGTAATTCTTTTCCGTTTTTAAATTCATTTCGCCAATTATAAATTTGTTCAATCAATTCATCAAGATTTTCTTGTGTTTGTTTCCAAAAATGAAATAGGTTAGGGTATAAATCATTTATCCAATAAGTTCTATTCGGATATTTTTGTTTTAGAAATACAAAAACTGAACCACCACCAACAAAAGGTTCTCTAAATTCTTTAAATTCAGGAATAATTGGTGAAATAATTTTTACTGCTCTACTTTTGCCACCAGGGTATCTTAAAGGACTTTTTATCATTTATTCAGCTTTTTCAATATTAACTTCGCCTACACTTGAATTTTTGGGAATATTAAATTGAATTATTTTCTCTACTTTATTCCTATCATCTATTGCAATTCTTGTTCTGTTTCCTAAAAGAGGTTTATCAGGTGTTTTACTTCTATAATCACGTTTTTCATAAACAATTAATGGTAAAGGAAGATTAAACATATATTGGTTTAAATCTCTCCATAAATCAAATGTAATATCAGACCTTGAACCCCTTGGTAATTGATATGAATAAAGCTTTACTATACTTCCACTTTCAAAATCTCTATTCTTTAAACCTATATCAATTTTGTCAATTGAAAAAGAAGGTATCTTATTATTTGGGCAAAAATACTCATACCAAGTTGATTTTCCGTATTCATACTCTTCTTCTTCTGTTAATGGGTGTCTTCTGACCAATGTAAAACCAAATTCATTTTCTCCATCTAATTCAATATTCCTTTTTGAAGCAATCAGTTGATATTTATTTTCTCCACAAAAAACAACACCACCAGTTGCTCCCATATTATATTTTCCTTGCACAAAATGTATATTCGTTTTATTGTTTCTATGTAATGATAAGAATGATTTTTTAAAATCTTCGGGCTTTTGACCTTCCCCATTATCATATATTACCAATGATGGCTGTTTTTTATCTCCAAAAGCAAGTATCTGTATATTCTCAGCAAATTGTCGTCTTGTTTTGGGGTCTAATTCTCCAATTTCTCCGTCTTTTACATCATAAAACAATTCTACTGCCTTTTTCATTGAAATTGGAGCATCTTTTGATTTTGGTTCAATTCCTTTTAATTTACAATCTTTAATGAGTATTGCGTCAATCGAATTAGTAATTTTTTCAATTAATGCTGGCACAGGATGATTTTGTTGACTTTCAAATGTTCCAAAGTTACCCTTATTATTTCCGTATGGTTTCCAGTTTTCAGGGACGTCAAAAATCTTATTGTTTCTAATTATTTTTGTCACTTCATCTTCGTGATGAGAACGATATAATTTCCAAAATAAATTTTTCATATTCATAATTTCTTTTTGGTTCTTTTAAATGAGAGCTAACGGTTAGTATAAGAATAGTAGCCGACTGCGTGGCACTATCTTGTCAAGTTACACAAAAGTTGAATCGGGCTACAACCCTTGAATTTACTACTGTCTCGGCTATTATTTTTATACATTGTTGGCGGTAGTTATTTTTTCTTTAACATTTGATAAGCCTCCATGGTATTTATTGATTGCGTAATACAAAGAACCAAAGTTATCTCTTAAATATGTAGCCGAAGGAAATTCACCTTTATTTTCGATTACTTCCTTTAAAGCAGTTATTACATTGCCTATATCTTTCCAGAAATCATTAGGCTTTCTGACTGCATCTTTTTGATATTCAAAACCCATTTTAGAAGCTACTTCCTCAAATGAAATGTGATATTTTTTAATTCCCTTTATTACTCCAGTACCAAGTTTAGCTTCTATTTCTGACCAAGTTGGAAATCTTTTAAGTTTGGAGCATAAGGGAGTCAATATCTGTTTGACATTCTCAAAATCCCTCCAATATCCAATCGGTTTCTTGTTGTCATGGGTAAAACTATGATTAACTATTTCACTAATATTCTCAGACGAGAAGGATATGCTTTCAAAAAGATAATTGACTTTTTTTGTGAATAAATCTTTATCTGATATTGAGAAAATTATACTGGATAAACTAGGGAAAGATTTTAAGATAACTAACAATTATAAATTATGCGACTTTAAGTCTCTGCATGGATTTTTATTTTCAGAATATTT
>CAYQOZ010000137.1:0-3174 GCA_964419355.1 uncultured Candidatus Cloacimonadota bacterium
TGGTTGGCAAACTGCACTTTCCAATCATTTTATTAGAGTTTATCTGAAAGATGGTAAACAAAAAAAATATTATAATTTTAGCCCAATTGGCACAATTTTTGATGGAATTGATGTGGAGATTTTATAGAATTAATTGATTATTTCTAAATTGAAAAGACATTAATATTGACATCTATTTGGGTATTACAATTTTGGGGTGGTGAAAAATAAGGGAGAAAAAATTTATGAAAATATGCAAAATGTTAGTGATGTTATTTATGGTTTCACAACTATTTGCAACAATACCAACAGGATATTACGATTCGGTGGAAAATCTTACTGGAAACGAATTACGATTGGAATTACACAACATTATTTCCCAGAATACAAATTCAAATTATACAAGTAGCAAGGAAGAAATGTATCGCCAAATTGACAATTTAGACAACACAGTAAGTTGTGTTTATTCAGGATATTCAATTGCTCATTCAAGCGGAGATTCGTCTACTCCAGCAAATATTGATTGTGAACATTCATACTGCCAAAGTTGGATTGATGCAGAATTGGAAGGAAGTGAGAATGGCATTGCGAAAGCAGATATTCATCACCTTTTCCCGACTAAAAATTCTGTCAATGTTGCACGCAGTAATAATCCGTTTGATAATGTTCAAAATTCCACTCACATATATTCGGAAGATGGCGGTTTTACAACAAGTTTCTTGGGAAATAATCAAGCTGGATTCACTGTTTTTGAGCCGACTGACCAACATAAAGGCGATGTTGCTCGTGCACTTTTATATTTTATTGTTAGATATGAAACTTCACTCTATTTTGAGAATGTAGATATGCTCGAAACGCTTCTAAATTGGCATTACAACGACCTTGTTAGCACAAAAGAAATTGACCGAAATGACGCAATTTATGATTTCCAAAATAATCGAAATCCATTTGTGGATCATCCAGAATTTGTCGGTGAAATTTGGAATGACGAAGCATCAATAACACTTTCATTTCCAAATGAATCCATTATTTTAGGGACAAATCAAACATATTCGATTAACTGGTTTTCTCACTATTTTTTCAATGATGTAAAAATTGAACTAATCAATTCACAAAACGAATTTTGTGCTGAGCTTATTTCGGAAACAGAAAATGTTGGCAGCTGGGAATGGGTAATACCAGCGGATTTGGAAGCAAGTAGCAATTATCTGATTCGAATTTCCGACTGCGAAAATAATGATATTTTTGATGAGAGCAATTATGCCTTTTCAATCGTAAATACAAATTCACAAGCCGACCTTTTCATCTCCGAATATTGTGAAGGAACGAGTTACAACAAATACATCGAAATATTTAATGGAATCGGTGCTCTGATTGATTTTAGCAAATATACTTTAAAAATATTTCATAATGGAAATTCGACTCCAACAAACACAATTAATTTTTCAGGTTTATTATCAAATAATGAAACTTTCGTCATCGCACACACTTCTGCCAGCACTATTATCCTTGAAAATTGCAACCTTACTTTTGGTGGCATAAATTTTAATGGCGATGATGTTGTTGCATTCTACAAAAATGATGAACTAATTGATATCATCGGCAATATTGGCGATGATCCGGGAAATGGTTGGAATGTTGCCAACTCTGGAAACGCTACAAAAGATCACACTTTAGTGCGAAAAAATCAATACTATTTTGGCAATGAAAATTGGGAAAATTCGGCTGGAACAAATTCGGAAAATTCAGAATGGATAGTTTACGGTTGCGATACTTTCGATTATGTTGGTTCCCACACTTTGGAAATTCAACCGAACACACCTGACAACATTGCCTTAAATATAGAAAATTCAAACATCGTTATCTCTTGGAATCCCATAAGTTACGCAAATATTTATCGCGTCTATTCTTCTTCAAATCCATATTCTGATTTTGAAATTGATGATAGCGGAACTTTTGATGGAACATCTTGGTCAGCGCCAATTTCTACAAAAAATAGATTCTTTAAAATTACTGCCGAATAACAGGAATGCAGAACACAATAGAACGGTTTATAAAAAATCAAAAATCGAAAGGGCTTGCTGAAAATACAATTATTGCTTATCGAAAGGATCTTGAACAATTAAAGAAGTTTCTCAGAATTTATTTTGTGAACGAAAAAATAATTCTAAAAAATATTTCACGATTATATTTGCGTGATTTTATGCGAGAACTCAGCATCAACAATCGAAGTAACCGCACTTTAGCCCGCAAAGCAATTACTATTAAAAGCTTTTTTGAATTTGCTCAAATTCAAAATATTATCGAGAAAAATCCAGCCAGAAATTTGAAAATTCCTAAATTTGAGCAAAAACTTCCTAAATATTTTTCTGAAAAAGAGATGATAGAATTGTTAGATATTCCCGACCTTTCTAGCAAATTTGGTATTCGCAATAAAGCCATTTTGGAACTGATTTATTCAAGCGGATTGCGAATTAGTGAGATTGCGAAATGTAAAATTAATTGGATCGATTTGAATGAAAAAATTATCAAAATAGTTGGAAAAGGGAACAAAGAACGTATTGTTCCAATCGGAAATAAAGCAAAAATTGCATTGCGGAATTATCTCAAAATAAAATCTCAATTTGAATCAAAATTTAGTGAGCAATTTTTCTTTCTTTCCAAAAGTGGCAGACCGCTTACCGCAAATGAAACTCGTGAAATTTTGGAGCATTATTTGATGTTAGTCGCCAAAACAAAAGGATTTTCACCACATTCTATTCGCCATTCTTTTGCCACTCATCTTCTTTCGAATGGTGCAGATTTGCGAGCGGTGCAAGAGATGCTCGGACACAGCAACCTCTCCACTACCGAAATTTATACACACCTCTCCCTCACCGATTTAAAAGATGCTTACAAACAAGCACACCCCAGAAGTAAGAAACAAGATTAGTAAAACATTTTCAATCTGTTTTTTTCCCAGTTACGCCGGTGATGATTCCCGAAGAACCGCCACCAATAATTACAACATCATAGTTCTTCATTTTGAAACTTCTTTATTTTTTAACATTAAGATAAATGGAATTGAGGCAATTGAAATAATCGCACAAAACCGATAAGTTGCCATTAATCCAAAATGGTCGCCCAAAAATCCGATTAGCAAAACCATTAATGAACTGACACCAAAGCTGATTGTCATATAAATTCCATTGATGA
>CAYQOZ010000138.1:0-3158 GCA_964419355.1 uncultured Candidatus Cloacimonadota bacterium
AAAAAATTATTGATGAAAATGAAAACATCGAGCAAATAATCAGAGATTATGTCAGAGATTTTTATCCGATATTCAAAGATGAAAAGCTGAAAATAAAAATTTCAGAATTGCCAGAAAAAACTGATTAGAACTTCACTTCCATCGTCATAAACATATTAAACAAAGGTGATGGCGTGAGATATAGATTTTCAACTGCCGTTAAATAATCATCCACAAATTCGCCATCATCATTGAAATAACCGCGATTGTAATCTTTACGAACGTTAGCAGACGAAAAATTCTCGCGATTTGTAATGTTGTTAAACGCAAATTTTACAAATGCACTCTTTCCGCCAATTTTAAAACTGTATTTGAAATCAATTCCTAATTCTGCGAAATACGGTATTTTACTGCTTTTTGTAGAGGTTAAATCTGCGTCATGATCGTCATCTAAATCTTCTACGCATTCGTATTCATTTTGATGATTTGCGTAATATCCATCCCAATATTTCCCCGAAATTCCAAAACGAAATTTACCATCGAGCGGTAATTTTTTGAAAGTGTAACCCGCAGAAAAATTTACTATTTTTTCGGGTGAAAATGGCACCACGTTTCCCACAATATCATCGGCAACACCACCAAAAATTTCTTCTACATTCATCTCTGTCCACCTGTTTTGAGAAAGGGTTATTGAATTACTTGCATCGAAGTTGGCATACTTAAATTTGGTGGTTAACTCCAAACCTTGATGTCTTGCTTGACCAGCATTTAATGTGAGATTTGTGTCGTATTCGTTGGTGCCGATAGAGTCATTTTCAATGTGATAATATTCTTCGATAACAGGTAGGTTTACATACTCAATTTTGTCTGTATAATCGCTAATATAATAGTTTGCATCAAAGTCAAAAACAATGCCATCATAACCAATTCCAAACTCAATTGTGTTGATTTTTTCTGGTTTCAATTCACCGTAAAAATGCTCTTCATCTTGGTTGTAATAATTTCCTAAACTATCCATAGAAACAATATTTTTTGTGTACATTTGATTTCCGTCTGGACCGTCATATCCGTCGTACCACTCTTTTGTGCGTGGCTCTTTGTAGGCAATGGAGTAGTTGGCAATAATATTGAAATATTCTGAAATATTATAATTTATCCCAAATTTTGGCGAGAAGAAACTATACGCTTTTGAATAGTCTTCTTCCGAAAATTTAAGGGTCGAATCTGCATTTGTAGTCTCTTTGGTGGAGTAGAAAAAATGTCCTGTCGGTTTGCCAGTACCAAGGTCGTAAATCTCAATCGGATTTTCTGAAACCTTGGATGTGTAGTAGCCATATTGACCATCAATCATTATGTTTACGGCTTCAATGGGTTTTATTTGAAAGCGTGCAAAAGTGGACATATTCGCAACATCAGAAGTATAATCATAAGTTTTTTGCATCTCATCGTAAGTTTCTACACTGTCCGCAAAATCCGGATTAAAGTGTCTGAAATTTTCTCGTTCACCGATGTGGTCAGCGTGCCATTTGCGAATTTCTCCGCCCAAAACGATGTTTAATATTTCTCCAGAATTGGCGAGATCGCCAACATTGCCTGTCCAAACAAAAGGGGTAGATAGAATCTCACCAAATGGGCTGGGTAATTTGTAAAGTTTTCTTGCTAAATCATAAATTTCATTTTGATTTATACTGGTTGTGTAAAACTTATTTTCAAAGTAGGTATTTCCGCCAAGTTGTAGGTGGTCGCTGATGCGGTTATTACGCCAACTGTAATCGTATCGACTTCTCCAAAAGTCATAACCAACCCCATTAATTGTTTGCCCATTATAACTTTGTTCGTAAATCCAGATATCGAATGCTTCAATGTAAGTGCTGTCGTTTGGATTGAAACCTTCTACCTCGATGTCATAAGTTTCATACAAATATTTGGCGTGTTTTGCGTATTCTGTCCATTGGTCACCAGCTGGATCACCATTATTAAAAAATCCATCGTGATACATAACTTCGCCAGTTTCGATGTCAAATTTATCGTTAGAAAGATATTTTCCACCACCGTTTCCTTTGGTGATGAAAAAATTTGTCATCATCACTTTATTTTCGGAAATTTTCCATTCATCGCGAATAGAAATCTGTGGTTTGAAGTAGTAGTTTTCTTGATATTCGTGATTATTACGGCTGTATGATCTGCCCAAAGTTTCAAATAATTTTGGGTCAGATTTGGTGTAAACTTGATTGTGCGATTGAGGTGCACCCAAAAAACTGTAGTTGAAAGTGTGCTTTTCCAAAATGTGTTGTGCTTCCAAACCAAATGAATAGCCGCGATAATTTGTGCCATTTATGTAGTAGTCGCCAACTTTTCTTTCCAACATAACGCTGTAGTTGAATTTTCCTCCTAATAAGTTTCCAGAGTTATAACGCGTTAAAACATTGTAGTTAAACGGGTCGTAATCTACGATTTCACCGTTTCCATCAGCTGTGTTTCCACCGGTTGCATAAGAGCCGTAAGATGAGCGAACAGTAATTTCACTTTGAGGAGTTGAGCCCATCGTTTCGATATTGAGCGAGCCACCAAAAGCACCCGAACCGTAAAGTGATGAACCGGCACCTTTTTGCACTTGAACTGTCTTTACATTTGAAGTTAGTCCAGTCCAGTTTGACCAATAAACTTTTTGACTTTCGGGGTCATTTACCGGAATTCCATTTATCAAAACTTGGATTTTATCTGCTTCAAAGCCACGCATTGTGATTTGTGCATCACCCAAACCAGTCGTATTTGCAAACAAACCAGGTACATCATCCAAAAGTTGTGGCATATCTTCGGTTGTGTATTTATCAGAAATTTCTTCTTCCGAAATGTTTGTAAACGCAATCGGTGTTTCCCTTTTTGTGGCACGATTTGCCGAAACATTGATGTTTTCAATTTTGATGGCTTTTCGTGAAAGCTCCACATTTACAATGGTGGTTTCGTTGTTATTTACGGTAGTGTCCACCACTTTTGTTTGGAACCCAACTAAGTTAAATTTAAGCTGGTAATTTCCAGTTGGAATATCTCGCAGAATGTAGGTTCCGTTTTCTTTTGAATAAGTTCCTTTTTCTAAAATTTCTAATGAAACAGCAACATTTTCGATAGATTTATCTGAATTTTTGAATGTAATATGACCAGCTATTTTTCCTTTTTCA
>CAYQOZ010000139.1:0-3157 GCA_964419355.1 uncultured Candidatus Cloacimonadota bacterium
CAAAGATCAAATTCTACGAAATTTTCTTAAAGGAATGCAAATTAAATATAGAAAAGATTAAAATTAATTGGTTTTTCATTTTAAGAGCATACACTTTTTAATTGAGATAATTTTGCTATTTACAATTAATTTGTAGAAGTAAATTCCTGAACTAACTAATTTACCTGAATTATCATCACCATTCCAAATAATTGAATGGTAGCCACTTGCAAAATCATGACGAACTAAAGTTTTGATTTTTTGCCCTTTTAGATTGTAGACGAATAAATCGACTTTGCTTTCTTCAGGAATTGAGAATGAAATTGTAGTGCTAGGATTAAATGGATTGGGGCAATTTTGCATAAACGTGACATCATTATTGATAATGATGTTGTCAATTATTCCCCCGAGGTCAGAGAGAGGATATTTCCAAACACCGCCTGCATTAAGTCCAGCATAAATAAAGTCATCAAAAACATAAAGTGATAAAACTGGTAAACCAATTAGGTTTTCTGTCAAATTTATCCAATTTTCGGAATGATCATAGCTAACAAATATCTCTCCAATATTGGTACTAATAAATATGTTATCATCGAAAATATGCATCGCTCGAATGTACGAATTTGGTGGTAGCCCGTTTGATGCTGAAGACCAATTTGATCCTTGATTTGAAGAAACAAATACTCCATTTTCTTTAGTTCCCACAAAAAGAAGTTCATTTTCATGATCATATTGAATAGTGGTTATGTAGTCAGAGCTTAAGCCATTATTGATTTCTGTCCAATGCAGTCCCATATTTTGTGTTATGAAAATTCCTGCATCAGAAGTTCCTGCAAACACATTTTCTCCATCTGATTCCAAAGATATGATGTTTAGGCTTCCCAATCCATTATTTATAGAACTCCAATTCGAGCCGACATTTTCTGATATAAAAACCCCTTCTTCTCCGCTTCCTGCAAACAGATTTCCCTCACATATTGTAAAGGCATTGAACCATGCACTTGTTAGTCCGTTATTGCATTGAGAGAAAGAATAACCGTTATCGGAAGATTTATAAATGCCCAGCATATCTGTTCCTGCAAATACAAATTGATTTGAAGAAATTAGTGATCTGATCTCGACAGTTCCGATGCCGTTTGGTTGAGTCCAGCTTTCTCCACCATTTGGTGATGAATATAATTTTGCACCGTGTGTTCCAGCAAATAATACGGAATTATTACCGCATAAAGAACCAACATTCGATTTGAATTCAATATTGCAGACAAGGTTCCAGTTAGTAGCGGCATTGTCTTTTTTATAAATATTTCCATTAACTGTTCCCGCAAAAACGTGAGTATCGCTTTTGCCGATACTTCGGATATTGGTTTCTGTAAGTCCACTATTTATCTGAATCCAAGTGTGCCCTTCATCAGTAGATTGATAAACTCCTTGGTGTAAAGTGGAAGCATACAAGATGCCATCTAAATGTGTAAAATCAAAAATCAAGGACATATTTGTGTTAAGCGATGTCCATGAATCTCCCGCATCGTTAGAGAGAAAAAGCCCAGATGTCAAAGTAGAGGCAAATAATTTATTTTCGAAACTGAGAAGGGCGATTATGCTGGAGGCATTTAAACCGTTGTTAAGTTGAGTCCAACTTTCACCCATATCAGAAGAGCGGAATAATCCATCCAGATAGGTTCCACAAAAAATGTTTGTGCCGTCAGTTTCTAGATAATAAGCATATTTAGCAGGGAATCCATTACTAATGGAAGTCCATGAATTGCCATAATCTGATGAACGGAACATTCCTCGCAGATAGCTTGCTGCAAAGATCATACCATTGCACACTATCAGATTTTTTATGTAAATTCCCTCCAAATCATTTCCAGCTACTTCCCAAGATAGTCCCTCATTATTGGAACGAAAAACATTTTCATCAGTAGAAACAAATATATAATCGCCTAATTGAACTAAAGACTTTGTATCGCAGCTTCCCAGACCTTCGTTAGTAAATGACCATGAATTACCTTGATCGTTACTTGAGATTATTCCACCACATCCACCTGCAAAAATTGTAGAATCGTCATAAAGGATGCTTCTAATCTGTCCTCCGGGGGGACCATTTAATTGTTGCCAATCCGCGAGAATTTTTGCACTAATAAGTATTAAAATTATAATAAAAATTATTTTTGTTTTCATTTATTTCCTTCATTATTACAAATACGATTAATGTTATCGATATTTTATCTTTCCTGTTTTTTAATCAGTTTTTCTGTCATATTTTACATCCATTTTGATTTTGATAATTTCTCTTCACCATTCCAATAAGTGGCCGTAAACCAAGTTTTTCATAAAAGGGCTTAACTGAGCTATCGCAGACTACATCTATCATGTAGAGTTTGGATAATTGAGCTAGCATGTTTGTTACCAATTCTTTTCCAATTCCTTGATTTTGAAAATTTGGTAAAACTTCTAAAAGCGGAATGTATGCACTTAAAATATTATCAGAAATAGCATTGATAAATCCGACAACATTTTTTGAGTTTTCGTCTATTGCCAGAACAATGTGGGAACTATTTTGTAAAATTTCCAGATGTGTTTTGGAAGTTGGAGGATTTGGCCAATTTACAAAAAATCCATTCAGCTGTTTTTCTGAAATATGCTCGAGCGTAGTAGCGTATTTTAGGTTCATATTTTTTTAACTCCGTTTAACCATTTCAATTGCATCGACAGGGCAGATGTACTCGCAAGCAGAACATCCATAACATTTTTCAGCATTTATTATCATTTTTTCATTTTGAATTATGCGAGCATCATAAGCACAGACAGAAATACATTTTCCACATAAATTACAAATATTCAAATCCGTTTTCTCGATGAAAGAGCTTTTGTCACATTTGTCTTCAGTGCGATTTCCAGCTTCATCAAAAAACCAACCGCAACCACATTTGCAGCAACAACAAATCCATTCTTCATCTTCCATAAAACGAAACAAATTCCCCTCTTCTTTCCAATTTTGAATAATTGAAAGTGCGTGTTCTTGCGTTATTTTTCGGTACTCATACTGAAATTCATCCGTTGGTTTTGGTTCATTAAAACCCATACAAGTTTCGATTTCGTGTCCACAATATTTAACTTTTGATTTGCCTTCTTTTTTTGGTTGACGGCAAAAACAATTGTTAAGATAAATATCTTG
>CAYQOZ010000140.1:0-3154 GCA_964419355.1 uncultured Candidatus Cloacimonadota bacterium
ATTTTTCTTGCCTAAAAAATTGTGATCGAATGAATTGCATTCAACATAAAAAGGACGGATAACTTGAAATATTATTTTTTGGTTTTTGTAACTATTCTCTTTTGGGGAATTTCTTTTATCTCAACACGCATACTTTTAGACAATCATTTTTCGCCAAACATCATCACATTTTTGCGTTTTGCAATCGCCACAATTCTTTTTCACTTTTTCCAAAAAAGAAAGCAAAAAATCGAAAATAGTGACAGAAAACATTTCATAATTATGGCAATCAGCGGCATTTCGATGTTCTATTTTTTCGAAAATTCAGCAGTAAAATATACCACTATCGCCAACACCACTTTGGCAATTGCTACCGTTCCACTTTTTATGCTTTTAACTGCTCACTTTATTTTCAAAAAAAAGTTGTGTTGGCAAAATTTTATCGGGATTCCGCTTGGTTTATTCGGCACTTTTTTACTTTTTAGACAAGATATTTTATCTTCAGGAATCCATTTAAAAGGTGATTTATTGGCACTTGGTGCATCATTTCTGTGGGTAATTTATTCGTTTGCTTTCAAAAAAGTTATGCAGAAATATGACACTCTTTTCATCACCGCAAAAACAATTTTTTACGGCGTCATCTTTCTCATTCCTGTTATTTTATTTGAACACAAGTCATTTTTAATGATACGTTGGAATTTAATTTCAATTGTTCATCTTGTTTTTTTGGCCGTTTTTTGTTCGTTTTTAGCTTATCTTTTTTGGAACCTTGCTATAAAAAAAATCGGCATAAAAATTACTTCTAATTTCATCTTAATAATTCCAATTTTTAGCATTATTTTTAGTCATATTTTTTTGAATGAACCATTTTCCAAAAACATAGTTTTAGTCTCAATTTTAATAATTTCAGGAGCTTATTTTACCTCAATTTCAGACGAAAATAACAAATTCTAAAAATCTAAAATTAATTGAGAAATAGGTTTGTAACTCTTTCTGTGAATCGATGTTATCCCATATTTTTGAATTGCATAAAAATGTTCTTTTGTGGGATAACCCTTATTCTTTGCAAAGTTATAATTTGGATAAACCTCGTGATATTTTTGCATGATGCGATCGCGGGAGACTTTCGCCAAAATGGAGGCTGCTGCAATCGATGCAATTTTACCATCACCTTTTACAATTGCCTCCGAAAATCCTCTCAATTTTTGGGGAATTTGATTACCATCAATTAGGCAATAATTCGGTATTTTCTTCAAATTAAAAACTGTTTTTTCCATTCCCAAAAGAGTGGCTTGCAAAATATTTATCTCATCAATTTTCTGCGGTGAAATAATTTGAACATTCCAAAATAATGCTTTTTGGATAATTTCTTCGTACAGTAATTCACGCAATTTTACGGATATTTTTTTGGAATCATTTAAATTATCAATTCTATTTTGTGGATTTAGAATAACCGCGGCAACCACTACTGGACCAGCAAGTGGACCACGTCCAGCTTCATCAATTCCTGCAATAGTTTCATGTTTTTCGCGATATTTTTCTTCATTTTGATGTAACATTACCTCTCCAAAACAAAGAACAATCTACCAAAGTTTTCATCGAGATATTGAGGTGATTTTTCGATTAAATTTTCGGGATTTCCAACGATGTAAATCCCCTTAACCTTAAATTTTTGAGACATATCTAAAATCTCCGAAACAGTATAAATTTTCTGACGGTGTATTTCTACTTTTTTCGTAAATTGATAGCCTTTTTTTCTAAAAAAAGTAAAGTGAGTTTCCTGAATATTTTCATTCTCCAAAAAATCACTCTCGTGAACAAAATAGACATCTTTTTTGTCAAAAATATTGATAAAACCATCAATGTTTTCACGACTATTTTTTAGCGTCGAAATATCAAAGATAAAAAGCCCTTTTGGGATGAGCATTTCGTAAACATTTTTGAACATTTGTCGCACTTCCGACTTTTTGGTGAGGTAGTTCAAGCTATCAAAAATTAGCAGTGCTAAATCATACTTTTTTTTGGTGATTTTTGCGGTTATTTCGCAGTTGTATAACTTTGGACAATTTTCTTTTTCTGCAGCGATATTCAACATTTCACGCGATGAATCAACCGCATCGACAGCAAAATTTTTCTTCATCAAAC
Source organism: uncultured Candidatus Cloacimonadota bacterium (assembly GCA_964419355.1). Taxonomy (GTDB): domain Bacteria; phylum Cloacimonadota; class Cloacimonadia; order Cloacimonadales; family TCS61; genus TCS61. The sequence goes on from CAYQOZ010000140.1 coordinate 2,125, forward strand.
GAGTGGAAATTTCGGCAGTTCCACACGCTAACTCCAGAATATTTTGGGGTGCATTTTTTCGTAATTTTCGGTATTGTTGCAAAACCAATTTAGTCCACTCATCGTATGGGACTTCGCTCATATATTCATCGTAATATTCAGCCAAAAAAGAGTAATTTGCTTCACTTTTATTCTTTTTTGAATTCGTTAAATATTGAGCAAATTCAATCGCTTTTACTAAGCTTTTTTCGGAAGCAACTCCTTTTCCTACAATATCAAAAGCAGTGCCGTGATCAACTGAAGTTCGCACAAAAGGAAGCCCCAAGGTAACATTCACTCCGTTTTCGCAAGAAACCATTTTGAAGGGAATTAAGCCTTGATCATGATACGCAGAAATCACCAAGTCGTAATGTTTCGTCGCAAAAAATGTATCAGCTGGAAACGGACCATCAATTTCGATATTTTCTTTTTTTAATCTGTCCAATATTTTTCTAATTTGAATATCATCATTACCAAATTTTCCGTTTTCACCGGCATGCGGATTGACAGCCAACATCGCAATTTTTGGACTTGGTAAAATTTTATGACTTTCCACATGAATTAATCGTAATTTTTCTTCAATATTTGGCAGATTTTCAGAAATTTTGGAAATCGGTAAATGAGTAGTAAGAAGGGCAAGATTAAAATGCGGTCCCCAAAATGACATCGCTACATTTTTACTTTTTGAAATTTGGGCAAAAAACTCGGTATGCCCGACAAAATCTGGATAAGTCTCTTGTATTGCCTCTTTTGAAATTGGACAAGTTACGACGGCATCGATTTTTTTTGCCATTAAATCTTCGCTACATTTTTGCAGAATTTCGTAAGCTATTTTACCTGATTTTTTAGTTGGTTTTCCAATCTTAACATCTTCATCTATTTTAATCCAATAGATATTTTGTGGTGAAATAGCCTCTGATATTTTCGCTATTTTCACAACATTATTACCATCTGTAAACTGATATATTTTACCATAAATCACATAAATATCTTCATTATTTAACGGTAAAAA
>CAYQOZ010000141.1:0-3118 GCA_964419355.1 uncultured Candidatus Cloacimonadota bacterium
TTTCTTTCGATAGCTATTACACAGCCGCATACTCTCAAATTGCTCATGTGAAAATACGTGAAAATGGTGGTGCTTGGACTGAACTCCTCACACTTGATGCAGATGCAAATTGGGCAAACATTGAAATTGCACTTGGCGATTATGCTGGTGTTTCTGACATACAAATTCTTTTCCATTCTGATGATTCTGGAATTTGGGCTTCTGGCTGGGCTATCGATAATGTTGAAATCGAAGCAAGTGGTGGAAGTGAAGATCCAATTATTGATGTAAGTGTTTCAGAAATTATTCAAGTAGGACCCGGAGTTCAAACATTTGAAATTTCAAATATTGGTGCTGCAGGAACAGTTCTTTCTTATGAAATTACATCTGAATATGTGGAACCTGTTTTTGAAAATAATCAAACAGATGACCGTATTTCACACATGGTTTATGCAGAAGTATTATGTTACGCAGAAGAAAGAGATGAAGATTGGTTAACAATTGACCCAATTTCTGGAGATTGCGATTTTGGTGAGTCTGATGAGATCAACTTAACTTTCAACGATGCTTTTATGGATGCTGGAGATTATTTTGCAGAAATTATGATTGTAAGTAATGGTGGGGATGTGGTAATTCCTGTTACTTTCACTGTTGAAGATAATGTTCATCCAACCCTCGTAACTTTTCAAGCATGGGTTGTAGGTCGTGAAGATGAAATTCTTACTCAAGATTCAGGAAATTGTGATTGGAATATCCAATTTGAAAACCATGTTTCCGTTCAGTGTGAAAGCTTCCCAACACCTTGGGCAATTGGCGAAACATTACACTTGATTGTGGAAGAGACAACAACTGGTTATCAAGGTGAGGCAGAAATTGTTCTAACAGAAGAGCCTTATGATTTGATGGATCCTATTATGGTTGGACCAGTCGATGCTAACAACAATGTGATTATACCAGATGTTGCAGCTTTGAATAACTGTCCAAATCCGTTTAATAGAAGCACTACAATTAACTTCTCATTAAGCGAAGATGTAAATGTAGGAACTATTGAGATATTCAACATCAAAGGTCAACTTGTGAAAGAATTTTCAATCAACAATGATGATACTTCAGTTAATTGGGATGCTTCAAATCAGGCATCAGGAATTTATTTTTACAAGATGAAAGCTGGCGGAAGATATACTTCTACTAAGAAGATGATTCTGCTCAAATAAAATAACTCAAAAATTTTACTTTGAGTAAAAAAAAATGGAGAATTCAATTTGAATTCTCCATTTTTTTTTTGTGAATATAATTTGATTTGACAATAGAACTAACTTCATTTTATTGTCGTTGCGTGAATAATAAAATTTTTTGGAGGATAAATGAATTTTAAAAAAATTAGTTTTTTAGTAATGTTATTGATGAGCGTTTTCCTTTTTGCTCAAAACACAAATGAGGTAGTCTCAGCAACCATCAACAGTTCGCAAATTGAGGTAACATTTTCCATTCCAGAAAAAATGCACATCAATCTACAAAAAGATTTTTTTTATGTGGAAACTGACGAAATTAATGGAATAAATTTTGAAGAGACCATCTATCCCGAAGGTCATAAATCGGCGGATGGCTTGGTGCAATACAGTCACGAAGTAACTTTGATAAAGAAATTTTCTGTTTTAGAAAACGCGAAAGTTGATAACATTAAAATCTATGCTGGTTATCAAATGTGTATGGAATCTGGCACCTGCGTGTTTCCAGAAGAAGTGGAAATTGAGCTTCCATACGAAAATAATGATGCTCTTCCAACTAAAAAATCAAACTCAAAAGAGTTAATTAAATTCTTATTAATGGCTTTCGTTGGCGGACTTATCTTAAACATTATGCCTTGCGTTTTACCAGTGCTTTCCATTAAAGCGATGAGTCTCGTAAAGCAAAGTCAACAAGACCAAAGACAAATTTTACGAAGTTCATTTGCCTACACAGCTGGCATCGTAGTTTCGTTCATTGTGATGGCGACCGCAATTGTTATTTTGAAAATGGCTGGCGAAAATGTTGGTTGGGGCTTCCAATTCCAAAATGCAGGTTTTGTAACTGCTCTTCTCATTTTAATTTTTGTATTCGCACTTTCGCTTTTTGATGTCTTTATCATTCGCGCACCAGGAATGCAAACTGCAACAAAAGCCTCAATGAAAGGCGGACTTACCGGTTCATTTTTGAGTGGAATTTTTGCGGTATTGCTCGCTACTCCTTGCACCGCTCCATTTTTGGGAGCGGCTCTCGGTTTCGCATTTTCACAATCTGCCATTATGATTTTTTCGATTTTCATCCTCATTGGTTTGGGACTTGCTTTTCCGTTTATTCTATTAGGTTTTTGGCCAAAAGCAATAAAAATCATTCCAAAACCCGGCGAATGGATGAATATCTTCAAAGAAGTTATGGGATTTTTGCTCTTCCTCACTGCATTCTATCTCATTCGTTCAATCTCGTTTTTAATAACAGCAAGCGAATTTTTGAACTTACTTCTCTACCTTATTGTTTTAGGAATGTCCGCATGGATTTATGGCAGATTTGCCCGTCCAGAATTTTCCAAAAGAAAACAGTGGATTGCTACTATTTCAGCTATTTTATTAGCTGTAAGTTTAGGATTTGTTTTATTAGATTATGCTCCAGTTAGTGAACATCAAACAGAAGATAACGCTCACTATCCACGCGAATGGCAAAAATTTTCACCAGAACTTTTAGCGGAATATCAAAATGATGGAAAATCTGTATTTTTAGATTTCGGAGCTGAGTGGTGTTTAACTTGCAAAACAAACGAAACAGGCGTCCTTTTCACTAATGAAATAGAAAGTGCTTTCAAAAAATATGATGTGCAAATGTTACGCGGAGACAATACGAAAAAGAACGACATCATTAATGAATGGTTAGCAAAATTTGATAGAGCTGGCGTTCCTCTTTATGTACTTTTTATCGATGGTAAAGCACCTATTGTCTTCCCGGAAATCATTACAAAAGATATGATAATAAATAAATTAGCAGAAAATTTAGGAGATGAATAATGAGAAAAATTTTCGCTTTATTTATAATCATTTTTGCAGTTATAAGTTGCGATAGGTTTGAACACGAAATTTATCAAAATGCAGAAATTGAAGCAATGTTC
>CAYQOZ010000142.1:0-3114 GCA_964419355.1 uncultured Candidatus Cloacimonadota bacterium
CCATCTACATCGGCAGCAGTTATTTGCAGTTCCGTGAAATCTACCAAACCAACCACATTTTGCAATGTGAGAGAGGCATCGTATGCTTGAATTTCGCCGTTACCATCGACATCACCGTAAACAACAGGTGGATTGGGAATTTCTGTAGGCGGGAATGTGATGTAATCTATCCAAACGCAGTCTGAACCACCATCTACATAGCCATCTTTGTTATATTCCCATTTGTAGGTATGTGTTCCTTCCACAACTGGAAATGCTTCTTCCGTCCAGCCAATTTCACCCGCCCAACTTTGCTGTAGTTCACCGTCAATATAGAATTTGAAGAAATCGTAATTTGCTTCTGTCGAAATTTTTTGCCAAAAAGTAATTTCACCATCTGCAACTGCTTCCATTGTTATCGATAAACTCGTGTTTTCCCATTCACCTATATCGCCAGATTTTGCGGAATAAGTACCATCGTAAGAAATTGCATTATCAATTATCCAATCTGCGTTCCCACTAAAATTCCAATCTGGAGGGAAAGTACCACTTTCAAAGCTTTCGGCACTACTTTCGTAGAGATAAACTAAAATCTCATTTGTTCCGCCGGAAAGTGTGATTTCTTGAATGATAGAAGAATACCCATTTTTTGAAAAACGCACATCGTAAGTTCCGCTAAAAATTGTGGGAAAATAAAATTCGCCATTTTCATCGGTAATTGTTGGTTCTACTGGTGAATTTTGAATTTCCACATTCACATTTTGGAGCAGTTGCAAAGTTTCGCCATTTTTGACAATTCCACCAAAACTGCAAGCTGAAACTGGTGCCAATTCCACATTGCGAATGGTTTGCCCAGCAGAATTGATGTTCACATTGTTCAAAGTAATAGTTTCATAACCGTAAGCGGAAAATGTTACATCGTAATTTCCATCTTGCAACAATCTATAATAGCGTCCAAACTCGGCATCACTAATGTAAGGATTGCGGAAAACGCCAGTGTTATCAATACCATCCACATAAATTTCAGCAACTATCGGTTCGCCAGTTTCCGCATCGATTATTTGCCCCGTCAAAGTAGATTGATTTACACGGTTCAACATAATCATCGCTGCTTCGATGTGGTCTGCGCAAATACCATCGACTTCGCTTGCAGGTGGGATAAACTCTGTACCAATCTCGATTGTGTAAGAAAAAATTCCATATTCACCGTAAGAATAGTCGTCGGTCGTACCCATACAAGGATAAAGTTGCCAAGCTTCTTGCGGAGTGTAATATCCACCGTATTCTGCCGGAAGTGTATTCGCCATTTCAACCGCCAACTCTTCCAAAGCATCGTGGTCCGGTGCAATTACATCTTCATTATAACCAAATGGGAAAAGTACCAATTCGCTGTAACTGTGATAAGTAATGCCAGCCACAAAATGGTGAGATTCAATCAATTGTTGCATCGCATAAATTTCTGGTTCGCTCCACGCATTCGGACCGTGATAAACAGGGTTAGAAAAGTCATCAGAAGTTCCAACTGAACCCCATTCCCAACCGTAATTTCGATTTGGATCAACGCCATCAGTGCCGTAACCAGAATTATTATCTGTGTCAAAATTACCATCAAGATTGTTATCGCGAATGTTCTTGCGCCACCACACATCGGTTTCGTCGGTAACAATTTTATGACCGTTCGGATTGACGAGTGGAATTACCCAAATCTGGGTGTTATTTACATTTTGCGTGATGGTCGGGTCGCTACCATAATTATTCAAAATATGGTACAAATCGGACATCACAACCTCCAAACTAATCGGCTCGCGAGCGTGGTGTTCGCCCATCAAATAGACATTCGGTTCATCTTCTTCCACACTCACATTATCGGAAATTTTTAAAGCCCAAACTTCGTGATAATAATTGTTGTAATAGGAGTTTCCAGCATCAGCATATTCCTTGCCCCAACTTTCACCGATGTCGTATAATTTACAAATATTCGGATATTGGTTTTCGATTTGTTGAAGTTCGGAAAGAGTCTCTTCGTAAGTACGATAACCTGCTAAATCACGCACATTACCAAGATTTTCCTTTAACTGATTTTCTGTTTGCGTTACCGTGAAATTGTAGCCCCGATTTTGCAATTCTTCTCTCACTGTTTCCGTAACTACGATGTCCAAAAATTCGTTTGGTTTGAATGCTGCCACATCGTAACCTTGAAATTCTTTTAGCAAATCTTCTGATGGATTTTCGAAACGAATTACCATCTTTTCTTCCGCAAAAACAAAAGTAGCCAAACTAGCTAAAATTAATAAAAATATTTTTTTCATTTTGTCCTCCTTAGAACTTGTGATTTACTAAATGCAATTTTCGTTCCATATTGAAGTTTATTTTTGATTAATTAACTCCAAAATTTCATTTTTCAAAGTTTCAACTTCCTCGTCTGAAACTTCATCTTCATGATCAAATTCTGCATAAGTTAAACCTTTTTCTAAAGTTTTTAGTGCTATTTCGTAATTTCCCATCTCTTTCTGAATTTCTGCCAATTGAATGTAAGCATCAAAATGATTTTCGCGTAATTCAATAGCTTTTTTAGTAATAATTTCCGCTTCAGAATATAAATTCATCGCCATTAATGCTTCCCCTTTATGGCGAAATGGACACGACCAATTTGGTGAATCTTCATTAATTTTATTGTAAACTGCAACGCTTTTTTCGTATTCACCAACTTCTAAAAGCATATTTCCAAACATAAATTTTGTGCGCGTATTCAAGGAATCGAGATTTTCTTCCAAAATGTCAAAATTACGGTGAAGTTCCATCAAGTGTAAATAAGAAATCATTGCATTCGCAGAATAATCCTCATTATTTTTGAACTGTTCAACGGCTTTTGCAAAATTTTCATGATTCTGATTTTCCAAATAATTGGCAAGATCATCTACCTCTTCCCCCATCAAAAACAACGCACAACTTAACCACACCAATGTAATTACAAATTTCATACTTCCTCCATTTTTTATATTGTGCAAAAAAATATTGGACATTAAATGTGTCAAAAAAAAAATTACTATTCATGCGCCCGTAGTTCAATTGGATAGAGCATCTGACTTCGGATCAGAATGTTATGGGTTCGAATCCTATCGGGCGTGCCATTTT
>CAYQOZ010000143.1:0-3091 GCA_964419355.1 uncultured Candidatus Cloacimonadota bacterium
GTTTTGCCAAATAAAGATAAGACAAAAGATTGTCATAAGAAGCTCTTAAGATACATTGAGGAGAACAAACCAATAGTATTTGTGGGACCTTACGAGCATCATTCGAATGAATTGATGTGGCGTGAAACGCTTTGCGAAGTGGTAGAAATTCCGCTAAATCTTGAAGGTGAAATTGATTTAGCTGCTCTTCAAAAAATCACATCTGCTGAAAAATATGCTAATCGTCAAAAAATTGGCTCATTTTCGGCGGCATCAAATGTTTCGGGCATTATCACGCCAGTCTATGAAGTTGCTCGCATTTTGCACCAAAATGATGCGATTGCGTGTTTCGATTTTGCAGCGTGTGCGCCTTACATCGAGATTGATATGAATCGTGATGACGAGAGTTATTTTGATGCGATTTTCTTATCGCCACATAAATTTTTAGGTGGTCCGGGAACTTCTGGATTGCTTGTTTTCAATGAAAAAATTTATCAGAAAGAATTGCCACCATCGATTGCGGCAGGTGGTACGGTGAAATTTGTTACGATGGAAAATGAAAGCTATATTGATGACATTGAAGCACGGGAAAAACCGGGAACACCGGGAGTTTTGCAAAATATAAAATCGGCTTTAGTTTTCGAATTGAAAGAAAAAATTGGAATTCAAAGAATCGAAATAATCGAAAAATACTTTCTCGAAAAATTTTATGATGAATTCAAAGATGAAAAAGATATCACTTTTTTGGGAACGACAGATGCGAACAAAAAAATTAACATAATTCCATTCAATATTTTGCACCGCGATAGGATTTTGCATCCCAAATTTGTTACCAAATTATTAAACGACCTTTTCGGCATTCAAACGCGTGCAGGTTGTTCATGTGCAGGACCTTACGGTCATCGCCTTCTAGACATCAGCAGTGAGACCTCCAAATTTTATCAATGCCTCATCGGGGTGGATAATTATGAGGGTGTGAAGCCGGGCTGGGTGCGGTTAAATTGCCACTACTCACTCGCATTGGAAGAATTTGATTATATCATTAAAGCGATAAAATTTATCATCAAAAACGGTCATCTTTTTTTGAAATTATACAAATTTAATTTTTACGATGGCGAATGGAAACATCTAGAAAAAAATGAAAAATCATTTTTACAAAATGATTTTAATGAAATCATCAAGATGGCAAAATTTGAAAAGAAAACTACCCAAAATATTACTGAAATTTTCACGAAAAATTTTGAAATAGCAAATCAGATTATTGCTGATTTAAAAGATTCTAAAAAATATAAAAAATTTGAAGAACAGCTGGAAAAGATGATGTTTTTCTATGTCATCAATTACGAAAAATGAAAATAGCAATCATCGATTTTGGCGGGCAATATACACATCTCATTGCACGAAGGATTAGAAACTTAGGGGTTTATAGTGAAATTTATCATCCCGAAGATTTCCAAATCTCAGCAGAAATTTGTGGGATAGTTTTTTCTGGTGGACCCCAAAGTGTGAATGCTGAAGATGCTTATAAAATAGATTTTGATATCACTAAAAGCAAGGTTCCAATCCTGGGGATTTGTTACGGTCATCAGCTTTTAGCTTCCATTTTGGGTGGTAAAATTGAGAGTGGTGAAAACACCGAATACGGTGCTACTGCCATTCAAATTGATGCCGATAACCATATTTTCAATAACATGAAAATTGACCAACAAGTTTGGATGAGCCACGGTGATCATGTGGCAACTTTACCAGATAATTTCAAAATAACCGCATCGAGTGAGTCTATAAAAATTGCTGCGTTTGAATCTATTGATGGTCGTTTTTATGGTTTCCAGTTTCATCCAGAAGTTACCCATAGTAGCAATGGAATGCAGATGTTAGATAATTTTTTGAAGAAATGCACCAAAGTTCGCGATTGGGATTCTAAACACTTCAAAGCTGATTTAATTGCAAAAGTACGCGAAAAAGCAATGGGGAAGAAGCTGGTATTGCTCCTTTCGGGTGGGGTAGATTCGATGGTAGCGTTGGAACTTTGTATCGCTGCGATTGGTAACGAAAATATATTTTCGATCCATGTTGATACAGGTTTTATGCGTAAAAATGAGTCGCAAGAGTTAAAGGAACATTTTGATAATCTTGGTTATCAAAACATCAAAATCATCAAAGCAGAAAAATTATATTTAGAAAAATTAAAAGGTGTTGTTGAACCAGAAGCAAAACGATTAATAATTGGCAAATTATTCGTTGATATCGCCAATAATGAACTTGCCAAAATAGGCTTGAAAGATGATTGGATGTTGGTGCAAGGTACCATTTATCCAGATACAATTGAGAGTGGCGATTCTAAAAAAGCAGCCAAAATAAAGACTCATCACAATCGGGTGGAAGAGATTGAGAAGCTGATAAAAGCTGGGAAAGTCATCGAACCGCTGCAAAATTTATATAAAGATGAAGTGCGCGAACTCGGCACTGAACTTGGTTTACCGCAATTCTTGGTGCAACGTCATCCATTTCCAGGACCAGGGCTTGCTATTCGCATAATTTGTGCAAATGAAATTGAAGATAACGATTTCCAAAAAGAAGAAGAAAAACTGAACGAACTGCTCTCTAAATATGGTATGAATGGAATTGTTTTACCGATTAAAAGCGTGGGTGTGCAGGGTGATTTCCGCACTTATCACCACCCTGCTGTAGTTTGGTTTGAAGAAAATAATCTGCCAACTTGGCGAGTTTTGCAAGAAGTTTCCACGAAAATCATTAATAGCTTAAAAACAGTAAATCGTCTTGTGTTTTCACTCAATAAGATTGTTAAACCTAAATTGGATAAGCTATTTCTCGCAAAATCTAATCTGGTAGAACTGCAAGAAGTTGACGCACTTTTGCGGCATAAAACCGATAACCTTGCGCCAATTTGGCAGATGCCAGTGGTACAACTTCCACTATTAAATGCAGTTGGGAAACGCGATTATGTGATTCGTCCTGTTTGTTCACAAGATGCAATGTCAGCCGATTTTTATGAGATGGATTTCGATTATTTGAAAGAAATTGTAACGATAACCCAAGAATTGCCTAATGTGGGCGATATTTTTTATGATATCACTACCAAACCACCTGG
>CAYQOZ010000144.1:0-3046 GCA_964419355.1 uncultured Candidatus Cloacimonadota bacterium
AACTTCCAAAACTTCCGGAAGATCCATTCCTAAATCTTTCAAATGCTCAATTTTTGGAACACCATTTTTATTCCAACCGCGTCGGTAATAGACAGAGTCAAGAAGCTGCTCGTACATTCCCTCTTTGTGCTTTCGCAAGATAGCAACTTTTTCTTTTGAAGATTTTCCATCAATCTTTTCGTTGAATTTTTCGACAAGCTGTTTATCGTATCTATCAGCACGAGATTCGTATTCTTCTACTGTAACAGGACCAGCCGCACGATATGGTTGTGCATCATGTTTGCGAAGCCCGTAACCGCGACGGATATTGAAAACGCGTTGGAAATTGTAAACCCGTTCAGATTGACGAATCATCTCTTCTTTATCAATTTTTATACCAGTAACTGCTCCGAAAACAGTGAGGTAATTTTGTACATGTTCTGGAACTTTTGCAGGTTCATCAGTTTCAGCATTATCAGCTGGTTCCACATCGTTCCAAGGCAATTTGCACAATCCCATCAAACCAAACCAAGTTCGGAACATTGGGAAATAATGAAGTGCTTCCGCTTTATCTTCGAATGTTGGAATTTGATTATTGACCATATCCATAAAAATCAACCACGCTTCGTCGTGTTGTGGACCTTTATTTGTCATTGCGTAGCCGCCTTGTTGTGCAAGCGATTCCTTGGAAACATACTGTGAATATTCCAAACCTTTATTTTCCATTCCTATATCATTTAAGAATTTTTCATCAGCGCCGAAATTTTCCACAAAGTATTTTTTAATTTTGCGAACACCGAGTCCAGCGATTAAACCAAAACCTTCACCACGAGCCATTTGGTGCATCATTTCCATTACTGCATCTTTATTGCCAAACGATAAATCTAAACCACCAGTTTTCTCTTTATCAATGATGCCATTCTCGTAACATTCCATCAAAAATGCGGTTAGAGTTCCATAAGAAATTGTGTCGATTCCGTATGTGTCACAATAGAAGTTTGCTTCTATGATGTGGTCTGCATCAAAAATTCCACAATTCGAACCGAGTCCACCAACTGTTTCATATTCAGGTCCGTCAACGATAACTTTATCGCCTTTGTAAGGTCCTGTTTGCAATTCAAAGCCATCAACCGCTTTTGCACAAGACATCGTGCAACCAATCCAACAGCCATCAAAAATGTTTTGGGTAAATTTAGAACGCCAAACGCTGGAGTGAATATTCATAATATCTTTGTGTGAGCCGTATTTAAAGTTTTTTGTTGGAAGCAGGTCGTAATCATCCATAATTTCAACGAGATGTGCTGTTCCTTCTTTTCTCATTCTGCATTGGTCATCGTCAAGTTCACGCATCTCTTTATTGAAGCGTGCACCGCATTCTTGAATTGCTTTCATATCGACAACATTATTGGGGTCAGATTCAATTTTTGAAGCGATTGCAACGAGTGCTTTGATTTTTTTATTTCTAAGAATAGAACCAATTCCACCACGACCAGCTTGCTTCAAGCGAACTTGTTTTCTTTTCTTGTCATAAAAACTAAAATTAAGAACACCGATTTGGCTATTTTCTGCTGCCATTCCTGCTGAAACAACCGAGATAAGATTTTTCTTTGCTTCCGATTCTGCATACATTTCAGTTAACTGTTCCGCAAGGACATGGCTATCTACAGCTTCTGCTGGAGCTTCTTCGATACGGATTGTGCCATTTCGTCCATCAATCACAACGATAACATCCTCTTTTGCTTTACCTTGAACTTCGAGTGCATCGAATCCAGCAAATTTCAAGAAAGGTCCAAAATACCCACCAACATTACTATCAATTACGATATTTGTGAGTGGAGAAATGGATACCACCAAAGATTTTCCAGCACCAGCATATTGCGTAATTCCTGCGACTGGACCGGGTGAAATAATGATTTCATTTTCGGGGTCATCCCATTTTGTGTTTGGTTTTGTAGCGTCCCAAAGTAATTTCAAACCGAATCCTTTTCCACCAATAAATTTATCTTTCATTAGTTGAGTAACTGGTTTTTCCTTGATTTCATTCTCACTTAAATTCACATATAAAGTGCGATTAGCATAACCTTTGTTAATTTTCCCTAAACTATAAGAATGTTCTTTCAAAAGTTTGTGTTTCGCTTTCATTTCGTTTATAGACATCTTCAATCCTCCGTTTTTATTTTAAAATTTATTTATTTTGAACAGAAAAATTTGTCATCAACATATTGTGTCAAGCAGATTTTAAAAATAAAAATCAGAAACATTTTCTTGACCTGCTAAACCTATTTTTCCTGATGGAAATCATTAAATTTTGGGGTTATTATGCGGAAAATTAATTTGAATAGTGAGATTGAGAAAATTGTTGATTTCATTCGGAATGAGTTGAATGGTGCTGGTTTTGAAAAAGTTATCATTGGGCTTTCTGGTGGGATAGATTCAGCAGTTACAGCTGCACTTTGCGTAAAAGCAATTGGTAACAAAAATGTTTTGGGTTTGATGTTACCGTATCGAAAAAGCCATCCTGACAGCCTAAATCATGCCCAAGAAGTAGCCGATAGTTTGGAGATAAAATCACAAGTGATAGACATTTCGCCGATGGTAGACACCTATTTTTCAAATTATGCAAATGACGCTGATATTTTGCGAAAAGGGAATAGAATGGCACGCGAAAGAATGTGTGTACTTTATGATTTTTCTGCAAAATTAAAAGCTCTCGTCGCTGGTACTGGTAATAAATCTGAGTTGATGGTTGGCTACTGTACACAATATGGCGATAGTGCTTGTGCGTTTGAACCGATGGGGCATTTATATAAAACTGAAGTATTTAAGTTAGCAAAGATTCTCGGTTTACCAGCATCTGTAATCGATAAAAAGCCAACTGCCGATCTTTGGGAAAATCAAACTGATGAAGATGAACTTGGCATAACTTACGAAAAATTAGATGAAATTCTTTATCATTTGATTGAGAAACAAGAAACAACATTGCCAAAATTGGGTTTTTCTAAACAAGAAATTATGTTTGTGAAAAAGTTGATAAAGCAATCAAAATTCAAACGTAAAATGCCACCAA
>CAYQOZ010000145.1:0-3029 GCA_964419355.1 uncultured Candidatus Cloacimonadota bacterium
GTTTGGTCTAAAATTTGGAATGGATCGCTTTCTAAAATACCTTTTTCTTTGTAAACTTTGAGGAATTTTCCAGCATCATCGCGACTGTATCCAAAAGTCATTTGCGTCAAATCATTCGTGCCAAAGCTGAAGAAATCTGCTTTTTCAGCGATTTGGTCTGCTGTGAGAGCCGCACGCGGAACTTCAATCATCGTGCCAACTGAATATTTTATTTCATCATTTTTTTCTTTGAAAACCTGTTTTGCAACTGCGTGTACAATTTGAATTTGAGAATCTAATTCTTCCACTTTTCCAACGAGTGGAATCATGATTTCTGGAATTGCTACAATTCCTTTTTGTTTTAAGTTTATGCACGCTTCAATGATTGCTCTGGTTTGCATTTCGGTGATTTCTGGATAGGTAATTCCTAATCTACAACCGCGATGACCAAGCATCGGATTGAATTCTGCAAGTGCTTCTACTCTTGCTTTAACTTCTGAAACTGGGATATTCATTTCATTTGCCATCTCTTTTTGTCCTTTCTCATCGTGTGGCACAAATTCGTGCAAAGGTGGGTCGAGCAAACGCACTGTAACTGGCAAGTTTTCCATTGCTTCGAAAATTCCTTCAAAATCTGTTCTTTGGATTGATAACAGTTTTTGTAATGCATGGCGGCGTCCATTTTCATCTTCCGCCAAAATCATTTCGCGAATCGCTTTGATGCGGTCGCCTTCAAAGAACATGTGCTCTGTACGGCACAATCCAATTCCTTCTGCACCAAATTTTCGTGCCACTTTTGCATCGTGTGGTGTATCCGCATTCGTGCGAATTTTCATGTTAGAATATTTTTCGCAAAGTTGCATTAGCTCTGAAAAATCTCCACTCAATTCTGGCGTGATAGTTTTTATTTTATCTTCATAAACTTCGCCGGTTGAGCCATTCAAAGAGACCCAATCTCCCTCTTTGAAAACTTTTCCGTCCACCGTCATCGTTCTATCTTTATAGTTAATTTTTATAGCTCCAGCACCAGAAACACAGCACTTCCCCATTCCGCGTGCTACTACTGCTGCGTGAGAAGTCATGCCACCGCGTGCTGTCAAAATTCCATTTGAAACATCCATACCACGTAAGTCTTCTGGCGAAGTTTCGATACGCACTAAAATTACCTCTTTGTCATTATTTACCCACTCTTCCGCTTCATCGGCAAAAAAGACCAATTGTCCGGTTGCAGCTCCTGGTGAAGCAGGTAATCCTTTCGTGATAATTTTTGCATTTTTCAAAGCAACATCATCAAAAATTGGATGCAAAAGTTCATCAAGTTTATTTGGTTCCACTCGGTTTATCGCGAGTTTTTCATCAATCATTTTGTCATTCAGCATATCTATCGCCATTTTTACCATTGCCACGCCAGTTCGCTTTCCATTTCTTGTTTGCAAAATCCACATTTTTCCATCTTGAACAGTAAATTCCAAATCTTGCATATCTTTGTAATGGTTTTCTAGTTTAGTTTCAATTTCAAACAATTCTTTCGATAAGCTTGGCATTACTTCTTCGAGCGATGCAAAATTTTCTTTTCTCTCTTTTTCGGAAACATTGGCTAATTCTGCCCACCTTTTGGAACCTTCCAGCGTTATTTGACGCGGTGTTCTGATGCCTGCCACCACATCTTCACCTTGTGCATCAATCAAATATTCACCGTTAAAAATGTCTTCACCGGTAGCCGCATCTCGCGTAAAAGCTACTCCAGTTGCGGAATTTTCGCCCATATTTCCGTAAACCATTGCTTGCACATTTACTGCAGTTCCCCATTCGTTTGGAATGCCATTCATCTGACGGTAGTAGATAGCTCTTTCGTTTTGCCAACTACCAAAAACTGCACCAATCGCACCCCACAATTGTTCCCACGCATTTTCTGGGAATTTATGACCAGTTGTTTCTTTTATTGCAGTTTTGAATTTTTTCACTAAATCTTTCAAATCATCTACATCTAAATCTGTGTCAAATTCGACCCTTTTTTTTTCTTTAGCTTTTTCAATCAACTCTTCGAATGGGTCACTATCTTCTTTTGATTCTGGTTTCATACCGAGCACTACATCCCCATACATTTGCACAAAGCGACGGTAAGAATCCCACGCAAATCTAGGATTATCAGTTTTTTTTGCCAATCCTTCTACCGCATTGTCATTCAACCCAAGATTCAAAACAGTGTCCATCATTCCTGGCATTGAAACGCGAGCACCAGAACGAACCGAAACCAAGCATGGATTTTCGTTATCGCCAAATTTTGCCGACATAATTTTTTCAATATTTGCAATCGCATCTTCCATTTCTGATTGCATTATTTCTTTAATTTTCTCTTCGCCCAATTCGTTATATTCTGCACAAACATCCGTTGTAATAGTAAATCCTGGTGGTACAGGCACACCGATTAAATTCATTTCAGCGAGGTTTGCTCCCTTACCTCCCAGTAGGTTTTTCATTTCAGTTTTACCTTCTGCACTACCATTTCCAAATTGATAAATTCTTTTCATTTTCATCCCTCTTTATATGTTTTTTCAATAATAATTTGATTGTGTGCATTTTTTTTAAAACCGTCAAAATGTCAATTCAAAACACTAAATTAAAAAATCTGTTAGACAATAAACTGCACATTTATTTTTTTGTTTACTCGGAGGTATTATGGAATTTCAGAAATTTACATCACATTATATTATCAGAATTGAGCGAGATGAAGAGATTGTACAAACGCTATCAGATTTTTGTGAAAATCAGCAAATTTATTTAGGAAAAATCAGTGGTATTGGTGCTGTAAAAGAAGCTGAAATTGGTTTTTTCGAAGTTGCTTCAAAACAATATCATTCCGATATTTTGAAGGGCGATTTAGAAATCACAAATCTTTCTGGAAATGTTTCCAAAATGAGCGGAAAACCATATCTACATTTACACATTACACTTTCAAATAATGAACATAAATGCTTTGGCGGACACTTGAATAGAGCAATTGTGAGTGCAACTTGTGAAATTATTTTAGAAAAAATAGATGGCAAAAT
>CAYQOZ010000146.1:0-2904 GCA_964419355.1 uncultured Candidatus Cloacimonadota bacterium
AACCAAACATTCAGCTGGTTTTACATTTAAATCTTTGGCAACTTTCAAAAAAATATCAGGATTCGGTTTGCCTTTTGTAATTTGAAACCCGTCCACAATCGTTTCAAAGTAATCCATCACCCCGTTTGCCTTCAAAACTGTTCTCGCCAAAAATTCTGAGTTGCTCGTTCCCACTCCAATTTTCACTTTATTTCTTTTCAAATATTGCAAAAATTTACACACTCCTTCTTTAAGGGGAACATCGCTCCGATAGTGCTTTTCCACCATCGAAGTCCACTCTTTTGCAATTTCATCTATCGAATCTTTTATGCCAAATCTATCTTTGAAATATTGCGCCACTTCCACAAAACTATTGCCACCTTCAATATCCTGAAACAAGTTTTTCGGAACGGGTATATTTCGTTTTGAAAGATACTCTTCATCAACTTGTAGCCACACTCCCATCGAGTCGATGAGGGTACCATCTAAATCAAAAATTACCGCTTTATACTTCATCTATTCCTCAATTTTTCACGCACTTTTGCACTCACCATATCCATTATCCACACCACCAAAGCAATGAGCCACATTATCAAGCCGACATTGTGCCAACGCAGCATTTGTTGCTGTTGCAAAAGCAGTAATCCAATTCCACCGCCACCGACAAATCCGACGATAGTTGCCATTCTGACATTGATATCCCATCTGTAAATCGTGAATGCCAAAAAGGGTGAAATAATTTGCGGAATAACCGCATAAATCCAGATTTGAAGCGTGCTCGCACCAGTTGCCTTTATTGCTTCAATTTGACCTTCATCAATATTTTCTATCTGTTCGGAATATAATTTTGTAAGTGCTGCGACTGAATGAACCATCAGTGCAAGCATCCCTGCAAATGGACCGATTCCCACCCAAACGCTGAAAATAATCGCCCAAACTATCGCTTCAATTGACCTAAAAACAGTGGAAATTGTGCGCGTTAAAAAGTAGATTATACTTCCAAAAACTGATTTTGACATCAGGTTTCGTGCTGCAAAGAAACTAAAGACAAAGGCAAATGGAATGGCAAATATCGTTGCTAAAAGTGCTAAATAAATCGTTTCTGCAAGAGCAGTTATACTAATTTTTAAAATTTCTAAATTTGGATTAAATAATCCTTTCAAAATACCAGATGTGTTTTTGAATTTAGTAAAAAATTTGTACGGATTTACCTCAACTAAATTCCAGCCAACAATAATTGTAAGTAGCAAAATCAACACAACTATCCAACCCAAAAAAGATGAAAATAATTTCGAGTTTCGACAAGGATTGAATATTTTTCTACCTACAGAAACACCGAGCACATTGAATGATATCGCCACTAAAATTCCGACAGATAATACGGCTAATATATTTATTTTATCATTAGTTAAATAACTCACACATCCACTAAAATAGATCCAAAATATAATGTCAAACAACAATGATTTTAAAATTTTCATCTTATCTCCACCGCTTGGGCATCTTCGCCGTAAATTTCTTTAAATTTTTGCTCATCAATCTCATTTGGTAAACCGTCAAAAACGATGCGTCCATCTTTCAGAGCCACAACTCGCGTTCCATATTTGCGTGCTAAACTGAGAAAATGAAGTGAACAAACCACCGTTATATTCTCGTCTTTATTCAATTCACCCAAATATTTCATTACCGAATCGGCGGTAGCTGGGTCCAAACTGGCGACTGGTTCATCTGCTAAAATCAATTTTGGATTTTGCATCAATGCACGTGCAATTGCCACTCTTTGTTGCTGACCTCCACTCAAATTTTTCACTTCATTTTTGGAAAATTCTGATAAACCAATTTTTTTGAGATTGCTCAAGCTTTCCTGTAAATCACCTTTATTTTGTGAAAAAGTTAGTGATTGAAACAGAGTTGAATAACCTAATTTTCCAGTGAGCACATTCATTTGTGCGGTTAAGTTTTTGATTAAATTAAACTGTTGAAAAATCATACCAATCTTTCGGCGAATGTGACGAAGTTTTTGCCCTTTTGCCAGAACCACATCTTCCCCATCAATAATAATTTTGCCTGAAGTTGGTTCTATTAATTTATTCATACAACGCAAAAGAGTAGATTTTCCCGAACCAGAAAGCCCCAACAAAATGAGAAATTCACCTTCTTTAATATTTAAATTTACATTTTTAACAGCGTGAATTCCAGATTTATAGATTTTATTTAAATCTCTAATTTCTACAACATTTTTCACTTTATTTTCTCATCAACATCAATCTTTAAAAGTTTCAAAGTTTCCCGAACCACATCGTAATCTGCATTATCTGCCAACACAAAACCATCAATATCAAGCAATTCTATCAAAATTTCGTGACCTTTCTCAGATGCTGCAAATTCCAAAAGAGCATCCACAATCTGCTGTTTCATCTCAGTCGGAAAATTCTGACGAAAAGTTACGGTATCATTTGGAATCCATTCCGTAAATCCAACAATTTTCACTTTTTCAATTACATCTGGATGAGTTTCCAAAATCCGCTTGCGCGCATCTTTAATTTCGCCATTTTCAGCCGGTGGTGACCAATAAGTGCAACCCACATCGGCAGTTCCTTCATAAACTGACAAAACAACTTGCGGATGACCACCAGCGAAAAAATACTTAGCAGGTTTTATTCCATTTTTTTGTAAAGTTGCGGAAGGATACATATAGCCAGAAGTTGAAGCTGCATCTGTATATGCAATCGTTTTACCTTCAATGTCTTCCAATTTTTCGATACCGCTTTCAGTACGTGCAATAAATTGCCCACGGTATTTTTCCAATCCTTTTCGCACTGTAGTGAGAGCCACTTCTGCTCCAAATTTTTCGTGCGCCAAAATATAACCAAAAGTAGCTAACCACGCCACATCCGTTTCTTTTGTGCCCATCGCTTCGATGAC
>CAYQOZ010000147.1:0-2899 GCA_964419355.1 uncultured Candidatus Cloacimonadota bacterium
CCATTTATGACTCCCCCAAAAATGGTAGAATTAGCTAATTTGGTTGATGAAAAAATTTCCAATTATGACGGTGTGGTAATCACGCACGGAACCGACACTTTGGAAGAAACGGCTTATATGCTAGATTTAATCTTGAAAACAAGAAAACCAGTAGTTTTTACGGCAGCAATGCGAAGTGGTTCCGAACTCGGCTTAGATGGTCCACGAAATATAATTGGTGCGGTACGAGTTGCTGGAAGCTCAAAAGCTGCCAACAGAGGCGTTCTGGTAGTAATGAACGATGAAATAAATTGTGCACGAGACGTTACGAAAACCGACTCTTCCAAAACGGATTCATTTATCAGTCCATCTTTGGGACTTTTAGGCATCATCGATCCAGATAAAATAATTTTCTATCGTAAAAGCGAAATTCACGAAAAAATCGAAACAACCGAAATCGAAACCAATATAGATTTAGTCAAATGTTGTAGTGGAATGAACGGACGATTTTTGGAAACATCTTTTCAAAACGGTGCAAAGGCAATTGTCCTCGAAGCTTTCGGAAGAGGAAACGTTCCCAAAACAATGATCTCTGCCATCGAAAAAATTGTGACTAAAAATATTTTAATCGTGATTGTTTCAAGAACTTATACAGGTCGTGTTTTGCCAGAATATGGCTATGAAGGTGGCGGATTATTCTTGCAAAATTTGGGATGCATCATGGGTGAAGAGCAAAAAGGAACTAAAATGCGCATCAAATTAATGGCACTTTTTGGAAAATTTAAAAGCATCGAAAAAGTAAGAAATTATCTTACTTCTCCAAAATGATTTTTATAAAATTACTTACTATCATTCAAGATTATTTCGCTCATCACATCATTTTTAGTGCTGGACTTTTGTTAATCGTCGGTTACATTTTTGGCAATCTTGCTGAGAAAATTAAATTGCCGGCAATCACAGGTTACATCTTGGCTGGCGTTGTCATCGGCAGTTCAGGATTGAAACTAATTCACGAAGGGAACATGGAAATTTTATTCATACTTTCCGAAATTACTCTCTCATTTATCGCCGTTTTAATCGGCGGTGAATTTTCCTTTTACAAACTAAAAATTTATGGTAAAAAGATATTATTCTTAACTCTAACACAGATGTTGTTGACTTTTGGATTGGTCTCGTTTGGACTTATCTTAATTGGATTTTCACAATACATCGCTTTCATTTTGGGAGCGATCTCAGCGGCAACTGCTCCTGCGGCTACCGTTGTAATTGTGGAAAAGCTTAAAGCGCGTGGCAAATTTGTCGATTATCTTTACGGGATTGTGGCGTTAGACGATGCGGGCACGATAATTCTTTTCTCAATTGTATTTGCAATTTCTGGTTCTGCTATCGGAGAGGTAGATTTAAACATTAACTCTGCTATTATTCACGCTCTAAAAGAGATATTCTATTCTATTTTAATCGGTATTATTGGTGGATTAGTTATCCATTTTTCGACCATCAAAAAACGCAATTTGAACGAAATCAAAATTATCTCGTTTGGTCTTATTTTTTTGGCAACTTCCATCTCGATTAGCCTGCATCTTTCGCCACTAATATCCAATATGGTTTTGGGAATGTTGTTGATAAATATGAACAAAAGAAACATTCGTATTATGTTTTCATTTGAACCAATTACACCACCACTTTATGCTATATTCTTTGCAATTGCGGGGGCAGAACTTCATCTTGCAGTTTTTCAAAATAAGACAATTTTAATCGCAGGTTTGGTCTATATTTTTATGAGATCTATGGGTAAATATTTCGGTATTTTTGTGAGTGGAATTTCTATAAAAATGGAAAAATCTATCCGCAATTATTTGGGGCTTGCCCTCCTTCCACAAGCTGGGGTTGCTATCGGGCTTTTGCTTTTTGTAAAGGCTTCGCCGATAATTGCAAGTGCATCGCCCGAAGTTCAAAATGAGATAAATCAAATGACAAATATCGTTTTGATGTCTGTTTTCATCAATGAAATTGTGGGACCACCACTCGCTAAATTGGCGATTTTGAAAAATTTAAAGAGGAGAAAATAATGGATATTTCCGAAATTGTAAAATTGGAATGTTGCGATAACGATTTTTCTGCAAAAAATAAAAATGAAGTTTTGCATAATTTGACAACACTTCTAAAAAGAGACAGTAAATTACAAAATTTTGATGATATCACCATTTTTAACGCACTCAAAGAGCGTGAGGAGATGGGAAGCACTGGTTTCACAAATGGAATTGCTATTCCACACTGCCAATTGGAAGATTTGGACTCCTTCATTATCGCGTTGGCTGTTTGCAAAAAAGGGGTTAACTTTGACGCACTCGACAAGAAAAAATCACGTATTTTCGTTACCATTGTGGGACCCAAAAATGACCGCAAAACTCACCTAAAACTTTTGGCTAGAATTTCACAAATCTTGAAAAATTCAGAGATTATTGAAGAATTAATCCATTCAAAAACAAAAATTAGCGTATTTGAAACTTTTTTGCGAAACATCAAAACAGAAGACAAAATCCGCAGCAAAAAGGGTAAAGATATCTTGATGCTTTTGACGGTAAAAGATGAAGAAGTGATGCAGGATATTACCGAAATTTTTGTGGAATATGGCATTCATAACTCTACCATTATAAATTCCAATAATATGGAAAACCTACTCTCAAATGTACCTTTATTTATGGGGTTTTTCAACTTTACTGGCGAGAAAAACATTATAACAAAGACGATTTTTGTTAAACTGAATAAAGCCAAATTGAATGCTTTGATAAAAGGTTTTGAAGACCGCTTTGGTGATTTAGATAACTACTCTGCATTAAGTATAATCGTACTCGATATCTTTTTTTCGAAAGGTGTTTAGGAAGAAAATTAAAAATTAGTATTAAAAATCGCTCCATTC
>CAYQOZ010000148.1:0-2724 GCA_964419355.1 uncultured Candidatus Cloacimonadota bacterium
GACTTTCGCCTCCAAAGCTCGCATGAATCAACCCGCCACACTCGCATGTTTTGGGAAAGCCTTCCCAGCATTCAGTACATTTTTGATTGTCTGCCTCATGCTCGTAACATTCATCAATTATTATTTTAGCACCTACCATATTCAAACTTTTTACTTCCCAGTGTCCGACATTAAAACCAATCGTTAGAATCTGGTCAATTGTAGCAACTGTAATTGGCTTAAAAAAATTCTTTTCGATAAAATATTCTTTAACATCATAATTGTCCTCGCGGTCAACCAAAGCAGACGAATGAACCAACCCTACATTATTATTGCCAAAATATTGTGTCATCCTTTCAAATAATGCGTTTGATGTTACTTTTGTAGGAAGCAGGTAAATTATTTTTCCTTTTTTTTCACCAGCCCAAAGCAAAGATGCTTCTGTTTTACCTGAACCTGTCGGAGAAATAGCCAAACAATGATTGGCAGTATTGAAACAATTCATTTGAAATTCTGTGAATGATATTTTTTTATTTTCTTTCTCTTCAATTTTTTGCTGGAAATCTTTTTTATGAACAGCAATATCTTTTTGTAACTTTCGATGACCAGAACCAAACCAGTCACAAGTATTCAAAATTCCTTTATAAAAAATATACTTTTTTCGGTCTGATTCTGTCTGATGATTTAACAGGCGAAATATATTGTTAAAAACATTATAAAATTTTTCACCGTCATTCCAATTCGGGAATTTTGATAAATCTTGCTTATTACTAAAATTTAAACATTCCACAAACTCTACTACATCCTTAATATCGTAACTCACTTTGCGATTTTTGTCTGCTACAAAAAGTTCAAGATTAAGTTTTTTGTGATGTGTAAAAACGGATAATGTTGGCAACAAATTTTTGTTGTCAAAAAATCCTGATACAAAAACACCGGAAAACAACTCATGCCTGAAATTTTTATCAAAATCAGGCATGCGATTTTGTTGCCTTGCCAACATCATTTGTTGAAACGAATCGATTATTTTACCAATATCGTGAAATAAAACAGTTTTGTATGAATTTTCCCAAAACTGCGTATCATTGATAATGGTTTGATAATTCTTTTTTAACTCATCCCAAACTGCTAAACACGCCGCTGTGTGTTCAACAAGTGTTTCGTCTGGTTTCGCAAATATTATTTTCATGGTTTATGCGCAAATATTGGTATATCAATCTCATTAAATCGTAATACTTGAAATGGATTTCCAGTTTTAACTTGCATTCCAATAAAAGTCATTTCTTTTTTAGCACGAATTTTACGAACACCATTAATCTGAAAATCAAAACCTGTCGGTAAATTATAAACTTGCGGTGCAGTAAAAGGTGTGTATCGATATTGTTTACCAACCTGCATATTATCCAAGTTTATTTGAATTGAATCTTGATAATTCCCTTGAAGGACACAATTCTCTAAATAATTGGTTTCAAGTAAATTAGGTTCATCAATCAAGTTGATATTTGAAATTTTCAATAAAGAATCACTACTTCCCATTACTGTTGGATAAACAGGAGAATTGAAAGCACTATGCAATTCATTTATTGTCTCACTATTCGACACAAATACAAAATAATACCTGTTACCATAATTATACTCTTTTTGAATGACAGTATCTCTATTATCCTTTTTGGAAGAAAGTGCTTTCCAAACATCAGTAAAATGACCTTTTGAAACTCCATTGACACCAATCGAAACATTTCGTCCAGAAAAGTAATTTTGAGCATTTGCATTATCAAGCCCCAAAGCCGCACCGACAAGTCCTACAATAGTAGTTATTGGTGGCAATGGCAAAGATTTATGATAATTATGAAATTCAGGAATTCGGAAGGAGGCAGTCTCCGAAACTGCCTCCAAGACCAATGCCTTTTTATCCATTATAATAATCCTTAACCCAAGATTTTATTGAATCAAAACCATCTTTCATTGAAACAACATCATCATTTTCAATAAATGTTTTTTGCCCCGCAAATACAGAGTCTTCAATGAAATCAGAATAGTCATCTTTTACCGATTTTATGTTTTCGATATTTACAGGATACTCTACTGATTCTAAAAAGATTGGATTTTTGGCTTTCATTAATGCACCAGCCATAAATTTTGGCGAAATATCTGCCAAAAAGCGTGATTGTCTTCCACTGCTCCATAAGTTTTGGAATGCATCAATAAATGCTGAAACTCGTCTTATCTTTTCATTGTTGTCAACTTCTTCAATGTTTTTAATAATACTGTCAGTAATTTCTTCTTTTAATTCTTGATCTATCTTTGAAAAGAAAGGTTTGTATTTTAAATAATAGTTATTGCTACTTGAGAACGAGCACTTTTTTAATAGTTTTTTATTCTTATCATTTAATTCTTTCATGATTTCATTATATTCGTTTTCATTCAAAGATGACAAGAAACCTTGTCCTTTACCAATTCTATCTAATTCAATTAGAATGGTTCAGCGATAAATACCAGAATGAAATTCTGTCTCAAAAATATTTGGATTACCGCCTTTATCAACACCCATATAGTTTGTTCCAAAATCCATATCACCTTGATATTTTGACAAAGCCACCAAAGATTCAACACGAATTGGTGAAGTTCGTTGCGTATCACCTTTTGCATCCATAAATCCAAACAAATCATCATCGATAAATTTAATTGGACTACTTTCTGTGGTTGCTGGTGCTTTATCAGTTCCTGGTGTAATATTGGATAATT
>CAYQOZ010000149.1:0-2714 GCA_964419355.1 uncultured Candidatus Cloacimonadota bacterium
CAATTGCCATAGATTTGAATTCATGTGTTGAAGTTTCTGATTGTTTAATTTATAACAATTCTAGCTCATCTCTCGCAGCTGCTATCAATGTTGATAATTCAAATGATGTAATTATCAAACGCAACATCATTGCGAATAACACAAGTTCAAGCTCAACGGGTGGAATTGGTTGCGTAGCTTCCGGTCCAACCATTACGAACAATATTATTGTGAATAATAATGGGAATTACGGCTCGTTTAGTTTGAAAAGTGGGGCAGATGTGACTATAATTAACAACACCATTGCTAATAACAGCGGAAATAGTGAAATATTAATTTTCAATTCCGATGTTCATTTTGAAAACAGTATTATTCAAACAAATAATTTGCTTTTTATGAATGTAGGTGGTAATTTATCTGCTGATTACAGTTGTATTTCTGGTAGTTTTGAAGGAATGCAAAACATTGATTTAGATCCACTTTTTGTGAATGCAACAAATGGTGACGGAACTGAATTTGACGGTTTCACTGCCGAATGGTGGCTTGCCACAAATTCACCGTGTATTGATGCAGGAAATCCAGATGGTATCTACAACGATGTAGATGGAAGCATCAATGATATGGGTGCTTACGGTGGCCCTAATGCTTTACAAATCCCCGTAAATACAGAAGATAATTATCAATTGGAAGTTACTAATTATAAACTAAATAATTATCCAAATCCATTCACAAATGAAACTACAATAAGTTTTTCTATTAATAACGCACAAAACGAACCAACGCAAATTGAGATTTACAACATCAAAGGTCAACAAGTTGACCAATTAGAAATTACGAATTACGAATCAGGAATTAATACAATTTCTTATTCGGCTGGTAAACTTTCATCTGGAATTTATCTCTACAAACTTGTGGTTGATAACAAAATCGTTGATACAAAAAAGATGATTTTGTTGAAATAAATATAGATTGTTAGACCAAAAACCGCTCCGATTCGGAGCGGTTTTTTTTATTCAATTTAATAACATGATTTAAGCAGGGTAGAGGGTAAATAATAAAGAAAGAGTCATATGTTACTATTTACCTTGTGTTTTTGCGATAGAGAGCGTTTTTGATGGTTTGATAACTGAAAATCTATTGAAATTCTGATCATGACCGATTTTAGCAATATTCAGAAGAAATAGGTCAAATATAAAATTTTATCTATTTTTAAATGAAAGTAATATTTTTACAAAATGAATAAATTATTCTAGTTTTTAAAGTGCGACTATCTTTTTTTTGTGAAAAAACAATCAGAAAAAACTCAGTTATTAATTTCCAAAAACATCAAGCAATGTCAATTTGCAGAACAAAAGCTAATATCATAAAAGACATTTCATTACATCGATACATCTAAGTTTACATAATGTATATTATCAATGGTTATGTCTGTGCCGTTTATTCGCTTTTTGTGATTTTGTTTTTCTCTCCTCGTTTAAATTAATTTCATTTTAATGATAAAACACAGAAATTATTTTTTGGGCTTTAAAATTGATATTTGCATTTATCGGTAGATTTAAATTTGTCTTGACTTTTTTGTTGCGTTAATTTTTCATTGCTTCGGTTAGAGCGTCCACTTGCGTTTGGAGAAATACTCGACATATCTGATTTGGCAGAGAGGGTTGTCGCCACTGATTCATACAGTATTTTTCCTTCTCTAACCTCTTTTCTCCGTGTTTGTGTTACTAATTTTTACTAATCTTCCTCGAAGTGTCCAACCAGCTGCATCAATTATTTTGACTTTTACGAACTGACCTATTAAAGGTTTATCACCTTTAAAAACAGTAATTTTGAAATCTCGACTTTTTCCGGCAACTTCATCTGTTGATTTTTTGCTAATTTTTTCAACATAAATTTCTTTTATTTTTCCAATCTGTTTTTTGTATTTATCTTTAGTTATATCTTGTTGCAAAATAATGAGTTGTTGCAACCTATTTAAACGAATTTCTTCGTCAATTTGATTCGTAAATTCTGCAGCTTTTGTTCCTTCTCGAGGTGAATATTTGAAAGTAAATGCATAATCAAATTCTATTTTTTTCATCAAATCATAAGTTTTTTGGAACTGCTCTTCCGTTTCACCTGGAAAACCAGCAATAATATCGGTTGTAATCGCTATTTCTGGCATTGCTTTACGTAATTTTTGGACGATCTCTAAATAATGCTCAGCAGTATAACCGCGATTCATTTTTGCTAAAATGTCATCATCACCAGATTGCATTGCTAAATGTAGATGTTCGCATACTTTATCACATTCTGTCATTGTAGATATAACTTCATCTGAAAGATCTTTTGGGTGTGAAGTAACGAATCTTATTCGTTCTATCGTCTTAATACCGTTGATGTTACGCAATAATTGTGCAAAATTAGTGCCTTCAAAAAAATATGAATTTACATTTTGTCCTAAAAGAGTTACATCTTTAAAACCATTTTTGCCAGCTATTTTTACTTCTTGCAAAATATCATCAAGAGGTCTACTGCGTTCACGGCCACGGGTATGAGGCACAATGCAGTAACTGCAAAAATTATTGCAACCACGCATAATCGTTACAAATGCATTCAACTCTCCCCCGCGATTTGGATATAAATTTTCGTAAATTTCATTACTGTTGACGAGAGTTGCTTTTTGAAAATTTCCATTTTCAAATAAATTTTCAATGATTTTTGGAATTTGTTTATATTGATCGACGCCAACCACA
>CAYQOZ010000150.1:0-2689 GCA_964419355.1 uncultured Candidatus Cloacimonadota bacterium
GTGGAAGCGGATAGTGTCTCAGTTCGTCGTCATCAAGAGGGCGATTTAGGAAGTTCTAATTTGGCAAATATTATTATTCAAATTCAAAAAGAAGTAGCAAAAAAGGAATAATAAAAATTTTAAAATTGAGGTAAAAATGGATATTATCGAATTTGTAAAAAATGAACTTAGTTTGGAAGCAAAAGCGATTCAAAAAGTTGCCGAAAAAATTGATGATAAAATCGAAAAAGCTATTGATTTGATTTACAACTGTAAAGGTAAAATAATTGTAACTGGAATGGGGAAAGCCGGCATCATTGCTCGCAAAATTGCCTCTACTTTGTGTAGCACCGGAACTACTGCGATTTTTATTCACGCCGCCGAAGGGATTCACGGAGATTTGGGAATGATTGGAGAACAAGATGTGATTATCGCAGTTTCAAAAAGCGGAAATACAAGTGAGTTAATCTCAATGATTCCTTACCTAAAATTCAACAAACTTCCCATTATTTCGCTTACTGGAAATCTCAATTCTCAATTAGCAAAAAATTCTGATATTGTAATTGATTGTTCAGTTCCTAAAAAATATGAACCGTTTGGAATGGTGCCAACCGCCAGCACGACTGTTGCTTTGGCTGTTGGTGATGCGATTGCTGTTACTCTTTTGAAAAGAAGGAATTTCAAAAAATCAGATTTTGCTAAGTTTCATCCGGGTGGAACGATTGGAAAAAAACTTCTCTACAAAATTTCCGATTTGATGCATTCTGAAAAGCAAAATCCAATTGTGCAAGATAAAGCAACTTTGAATAAAGCAATTATCGAGATGACTTCCAAGGGTTTGGGTTGTACGAATATTGTGGATAAAGATGATAAATTGGTTGGCATTATCACCGACGGTGATTTGCGCAGAATTTTAGAAAAAGGAATTATGGATTTGAATATTTCTATTTGTGATGTGATGGTGAAAAATCCTAAATCAATGCTAGCAAATAAACTGGCGGTAAATGCTTTGAATTTGATGGAAGATAATAAAATTACAATGTTACCAATTATTGATGAAAACAATAAATCGGTGGGAATGCTCCATATGCACGACTTGATAAATGCAGGGGTGGTGGGGTAGAACTGTGTTTTTGCACTATTTCGGAAATATTAAAGAAAGATAATCTTTGACAAAAAATTACTGATTTGAAAACTGAAATTGAAAATTTGGAGGAAAAATGAATAAAAAAGCAACAAAACTAATTGGTCTCCCATTTATTGAGTTTAAAAATTTGGTTAAAGATGGTAAAGAGATTCGACTTCAAACAGCGAGGTTAATTCCATTTTACAAACCTGGTGATGAAATGGCTCTTACTTCTATTTTTATGTCAGCTCTACGCCTTATTAAAGAATTCCGAAAAAATATTTCGAAAGCAATTGGACTTACATTAAGTGGTTCTATTCATATTTTCACAGAGATTGAATTTATGTATTTTGACAATAAAAGAATTGATGGCTTAATTTTAATTGTTAGAGGTAAAAAAATTGTTGATGCTGTATTAATTGAAGTCAAAAATAAAAATACCGAATTAGACGAAGAACAAATTAGTTGTTATGCAAATATTTCAAGAGATTACGGTGTAAAAAAACTACTCACTATTTCAAACCAATTTGTTTCATTTCCAACACAATCACCTATAAATATTAAAGTTCCTAAAAATGTTTCATTATATCATTTATCGTGGTCTTATATTTTAACAATTGCTTACATATTGTTAATTGACAACAATGACAACATAGAAGATGAAGACCAAGTTGAAATAATGAGAGAAGTTGTTAATTATTTTGAAGCACCGAAATCAGGAGTTGTTGGTTTTACACAGATGAAAAAAGGTTGGGTAGAAGTTGTTTGCAAAATGAATTCTGATGCATTGTTAAAACAAAATGATATTTCAGTTGACGAAACAGTTGCAAGCTGGTTAGCAGAAGAACGAGATATGGCTTTAATATTAAGTCGTGAGTTAGGATTGCTTGTTCGATCGGGGCAGAATAAATTTAAAAAAGATTTAACTGCAAGAATAAAACACGAAAAAAAACAATTAATTACTAACAAATCTTTAAATTCTACCTTACAAATTGATGGTGCAACTTCTTCCATAAATGTTAAATCTGTTTTTGACAGAAAAAATATTGAAATGTCTGTTACACTAAATGCTCCGCAAGATAGACGATTGAGACCACAAATTACTTGGTTAAGAAATCAACTTAAGATTTGCAATAAAAAAAATCCAGAATTATTTTTTGCAATAGAAAAAGAATTAATGGTTGATATAAACATAAAATTTACAAGCAAACCTGTCCGTATTCCTTTTTCTAATCTTGAATATGCTTACGAAAAACTTGGGAATAAAGAAATAAAAAGTTTTAGTATTATTCAAGTTAAAAATTTGGGAAAAAAATTCGAAAGTAAAAAATTATTTGTTAAAATAATTGAAGATATGTTAATCCAGTTTTATCAAATTGTTTTCCAACACCTAAAAAAATGGGAAAAACCAGTCCCAAAAATCACCCATAAAGAAATTGATAATATCGAAACGGAAGTTTTATAATAAATATAAACGGCTCGCAGATGCGAGCCGTTTATATTTAAGTTTTACCGTTATCCTTTCACACTATAGCCTGAGTTTTCAATTGCTTTTTTAACTTGATCCAAATCAAAATCACCTTC
>CAYQOZ010000151.1:0-2687 GCA_964419355.1 uncultured Candidatus Cloacimonadota bacterium
TTGATAATTATGGAATTAGCGGAACAGTTGCATTCGAAATTTCAGACAGAAACGGAGAAGAATTTTTTGAAAAATCATTGGCGGAAAATATTCGTTTTGCAAAATCACAAAAAAATAAAGCAATTCAAGGCATGATTGGGTTACACGCATCATTCACTTTAAGTGATAAAAGTTTACAGAAAATAGCAGATTCAACCGAAGATTTTCCGATTCATGTTCACATTGCAGAAGATGAATTTGACGCCATTCAGTGTCAAAAAAAGTATGGGAAAAGTTTAATTGAACGGTTTGACAATTTTGGCTTGCTTCGTAAAAATTCACTTCTTGTTCATTGTAGCAACTTAACCGAAAATGATTTAAATATTTTACAAAATCGTGACATTTTTGTCGTGCAAGCAATTGATTCTAATCTTAATAACGGACTAAATGTTGGTAATATTTCCAAGTTTATTTCATCAAAAATTAAGACAACTATCGGCACTGATGGAATGCATTCGAGTACGATGAAAGCACTCAAAAATTCTATGATTTTTACGAAATATTTAAGCAAAAATTGTGATATTGGTTATCCTGAAATGGAAGCACTCTTCTTAAATAATTATCGTTTGAAAAACGCTTTCGGTCTGCAAACTGGTATTTTTGAAGATGAGATTGCCGACATTGCAATTTTTGATTACGAGCCTGCAACACCCTTTAATACTGAACAATTTCTTAGTCATCTTATTTTTGGTATCACTGAATCACGCTGCCAATATGTAATTAAAAACGATGAAATATTATTGGATAATTATCAAATTACTAAAAACTTATACAAAGATTATTTTCATAATGCAAAAAATATTTCTAAAAAAATGTTCGCAAGATTTGCGAAAAATAAAGGAAGATATTAATGAGCGATATTATGCGACCCGTAAAATTTGAAAAATTGTTAAATTGGACTTTAGCCGAGTATAAAAATCAACAAACTATTTTTGGAATACCAGAAAATAAGTTTTTCAAATCCAATAAAGCTAACTTTGAAATTTTTGGTGAAAAATGTGTCACACCAATTGGTCCTGCCGCCGGACCACATACTCAATCTACTCAAAATATCGTTGCTGCTTTTTTGACTGGAAGCAGATTTTTCGAGTTGAAAACAGTTCAAATTTTAGACAAACTGGAAATCGAAAAACCTTGCATTGATGCGACCGATGAAGGTTACAACACCGAATGGTCAACAGAATTAACCGTTCAACAAGCTTATGAAGAATATGTGAAAGCATGGTTTTTATTGCACATTCTCAACGAAATTTTTGGACTTTCAAAAAAATCAAAATTTGTCTTTAACATGAGTGTTGGTTACGATTTAAAGGGAATACAATCTTCAAAAATTGATAATTTTATCGAAAATTTAAAAGATGCTTCTCAAAACAAATTTTTCCAAAAATGTAAAAAAGAACTGAAAAATGTAATTAGAAATGGAAAAATCCCGCAAATATCAAACACGAACTTTGCCGAAAATATTTTACCAAAAATTTCAAATTCAATTACGCTTTCCACAATGCACGGCTGCCCACCAGAAGATCAGGAAGCGATTTGTAAATATTTGATGCACGAAAAAAAAATGCACACTTTCGTAAAATTGAATCCAACTTTGCACGGTTATGAATATGTCAAAAGTGTGTTTGGGCAACTTGGTTTTGAAAATATTAAGCTAAAAGAGGAGTCTTTCACACACGATATGCAGTATGTTGATGCAATTCAAATGTTGCATAATTTGCAAAGTTTTGCGAAAAAATGTAATGTTGAATTTGGAGTTAAACTTTCCAACACGCTCGCTGTTGCAAATGAAAAAGGCTATTTACCAGCCGATGAAATGTATATGAGTGGTCGCGCTTTATATCCACTAACCATAAATTTGGCGAAAAAATTATCTACCGAATTTAGTGGAAATTTGCCAATTTCATACTCTGGTGGTGCAAATTATTTCAATATCAAAAATATTTTGGAATGCGGAATTCAACCAATTACAATGGCAACCGATTTGCTTAAACCAGGTGGTTATTTTCGTTTGAAACAAATTGCAGAAACGCTGAAAAATTCACGTCAAAATAACAATTCAATTGATTTGGAAAAGTTGAATTTATTAGCAAATAATGCACTCGAGAACACCGATTATTTTAAAAACATAACATCAGAAAAATCAATGAAAATTGATGAAAAACTAGAAATGCTACGATGCTTCATCGCACCTTGCAAAATCGGCTGCCCAATAAATCAGGATATTCCCGAATACATCAGATTAGTTGGAGAAAAGCGTTTTGAGGAAGCTTTCGAACTGATTATTTCCAAAAATCCACTTCCTTTTATCACCGGCTATATTTGCGACCACAATTGCACCATAAAATGTGTGCGTAACGATTACGAAGAACCAATTTTAATTCGTGAAATGAAAAGAATCGCATCTGAAAATGGTTATCAAAAATTTATGCAAAATTTCCAAAATACAGTTGTGAAAAACGGTGTGAAAATAGCTGTAATTGGAGCTGGACCAGCTGGACTTTCTTCTGCTTATTTTTTAGGAAAAAATGGGTTTGATGTAACCGTTTTCGATAAAAAAAAAGAAATCGGGGGAACGGTTAGCAACATAATTCCAGAATTTCGTATTCCAAAATTTGCTGTCGAAAATGATGTGAATTTCATTCGTA
>CAYQOZ010000152.1:0-2687 GCA_964419355.1 uncultured Candidatus Cloacimonadota bacterium
TACGAATGAAATTCACATCATTTTCGACAGCAAATTTTGGAATACGAAATTCTGGGATTATATTTGTAACCGTTCCCCCAATTTCTTCTTCTTTATCGAAAACGGTTACATCAAATCCATTTTTTCCCAAAAAATAAGCAGCAGAAAGTCCAGCTGGTCCAGCCCCAATTACAGCTATTTTCACACCGTTTTTCACAACTGTATTTTGAAAATTTTGCATAAATTTTTGATAACCATTTTCAGATGCGATTCTTTTCATTTCGCGGATTAAAATAGGTTCTTCATAATCATTACGCACACATTTTATGGTGCAATTGTGGTCGCAAATATAGCTGGTGATAAAAGGAAGTGGGTTTTTGGAAATAATCAGTTCGAAAGCTTCCTCAAAACGCTTTTCTCCAACTAATCTGATGTATTCGGGAATATCCTGATTTATTGGGCAGCCGATTTTGCAAGGTGCGATGAAGCATCGTAGCATTTCTAGTTTTTCATCAATTTTCATTGATTTTTCTGATGTTATGTTTTTAAAATAATCGGTGTTCTCGAGTGCATTATTTGCTAATAAATTCAACTTTTCCAAATCAATTGAATTGTTATTTTGACGTGAATTTTTCAGCGTTTCTGCAATTTGTTTCAAACGAAAATAACCACCTGGTTTAAGCAAATCGGTTGCCATTGTAATTGGTTGAATTCCGCATTCCAAAATACTATTAATGTTGAAATAATTTGCACCACCCGAATACGAAATGGGCAAATTATCTTCAAATTCGATGGCTAATTTTTTTGCTAAATTAATGGTAAGCGGAAATAAAGCACGACCGCTCATATACATTTCATCGGTTGGCAAATAGCCTTTTTCATTTGCAACAGCGAGCGTGTTGGAAAGTTTAACTCCGAATTTAACATTACATTTTTTCGCGAAACTTTGCAAATTATGTAACATTTGAATTGCATCAGCATACTGCATATCGTGCGTAAAAGATTCTTCTTTTAGCTTAATATTTTTAAAACCTAACATCAGAAAAACATTTTTAACATATTCATAGCCGTGCAAAGTTGGGTTCAATTTTACGAAAGTGTGCAATTTTTTTTCGTGCATTAAATATTTACAAATCGCTTCTTGGTCTTCTGGTGGACAGCCGTGCATTGTGGAAAGTGTAATTGAATTTGAAATTTTTGGTGAAATATTTTCGGTAAAATTAGTGTTTGATATTTGCGGAATTTTTCCATTTTTAATTGCATTTTTCAATTCTTTTTTACATTTTTGGAAAAATTTATTTTGAGAAGCATCTTTTAAATTTTCGATAAAATTATCTATTTTCGGTGATTTTATTCCTTTCAAATCATAGCCAACACTCATGTTAAAAATGAATGCTGAATTTTTGGATAGCCCAAAAATCTCGTTGAGAATGCGTAATAAAAACCACGCTTTTACATATTCTTCGTAAGCTTGTTGAACCGTCAACTCGGTTGACCATTCGGTGTTGTAACCTTCATCGGTCGCATCAATGCAAGGTTTTTTAATTTCCAATTTGTCTAAAATTTGTACAGTTTTAAGCTCAAAAAATCTGCTTCCAGTCAAAAATGCAGCGACAATATTTTGGGTGGATTGAGTGTGGGGTCCAGCGGCAGGACCGATTGGTGTGGCACATTTTTCACTAAAAATTTCAAAGTAATTTTTATTGGATTTAAAGAATTTATCTTCAGGTATGCCAAAAATAGTTTGTTGATTTTTGTGTTCTGCTAAAATCCAATTTAGCAAAATTTCGAATTTTACCGGTCGCATAATATCGCTCATTAATATCTCCCTTTATTTTTCGCAAATCTAGCGAACATTTTTTTTGAAATTTCAGTCGCATTTGCAAAATAATCTTTATAAATATTTTTAGTAATTTGGTAATTATCTAATAATATTTCATTATTTTTTATCACATACTGGCAGCGTGATTCGGAGACACCAAAAATTAAATGACCCAAAAATTGTTCAGTATTAAAAGGGGTTGCTGGCTCGTAGTCAAAAATAGCAATGTCGGCAACTTCGCCTTCAAAAATACCAGTTTGCAAACCGAAAGCATTTTTTAATTTATAATTATTTAGAAAAAGTGCTTCCATTTCAGAATAACCGATGTCGCAATTTTTGTTCAAATATTTTGTGAAAATCATAGAATTTTTGAGTGCTTTCATCGTACTCGAATGCATTCCATCAGTGCCGACAGTTGTCTTGATTTTTGATGAGATAAATTGAGAAATATTACCAATATTGAGTCCATTGTTCATGTTGGAATCTACAGTTTGCACAATGAATACATCTCGATTTTGCAGGGTATTTAAATCATTTTCGGTTAAATTGCTACAATGAATTAGTAGTGAATTTTTACGAAGCAATCCAAAATCATCGAATCGCTCGATCAAGCTTTTCCCATATTTTTTTTGACACTGAATTGCGTCAAATTCATCTTCTGCAATGTGAACATGAACCGGAAAGTTTTCAGTAGTGTCGGCTATTTTTTGCAAACTTTTATCACCTAATGTAAAAGATGCGTGTAAGCCAATCATGCCTTGAATTTTTTTTTCTTTTTGCAGTTTTGCAAAACGAATATTTTCCATCAATGATTCTTCAAAAAAGTTTTCACCGTTTCTGTCTGAAATTTCGAATGCAACTGTTCCGCTAATTCCATAATTATCAA
>CAYQOZ010000153.1:0-2652 GCA_964419355.1 uncultured Candidatus Cloacimonadota bacterium
GATTTTGAAAAAGCAGAAAATCACCCATCAATTATTCACCCTGAAAAAGAAATTTATACGATGTTCCCAATGGGGCTTGATGCTCAAAAAAATGTAGCGTGCTCTTACATCGACACAATGGTAGTTGGCAATGTGGATAAAACCTTGGCAGAATGTGATGTTACTTTGAACCACAGATATTACACTCACGCGCAACAACACGTAGCGATGGAGCCACATTCTTCCACAGCATATCTTGATTATCAACAACGACTTACAATTATTTCATCTACCCAAAATCCATATCATACTCGTCGCATAATCGGTGAAGCTTTGCAAAAGCCACTTCGTGATATTCGTGTTATCAAACCACGAATTGGAGGTGGATTTGGTGGAAAACAACAAATTCATAATGATCTTTTTTCAGCAATTGTAACTCTAAAAACAGGCAAACCTTCAAAATGTATTTACACCCGAAAAGAAGTTTTTGAAAGCACTTTTA
The DNA here is from genome assembly GCA_964419355.1 of uncultured Candidatus Cloacimonadota bacterium. Lineage (GTDB taxonomy): Bacteria > Cloacimonadota > Cloacimonadia > Cloacimonadales > TCS61 > TCS61. The sequence goes on from CAYQOZ010000153.1 coordinate 482, forward strand.
CGCGCCACGAAATGCGTTTTGATATCCAACTCGGGGCAGATAAAAATGGAAATATCCACGCACTCGACATTCAACTGCTTTCAAACACAGGTGCTCACGGTGAACATGCACTCACCACTTTTATGGTTGCTGGTTCTAAACTTTTGCCGATGTACAACAAAGCAACTGCGCTCCGTTTTGAAGGAAAGGTAGTTTACACAAATCGCTGTCCAGCTGGTGCATATCGTGGTTACGGTGCTATTCAGGCTAACTTTGCAGTCGAATCTGCAATTGATGAATTAGCACATAAATTACAGATGGATCCAGTTGAACTTCGTCTTAAAAATTCCATCAAAGAAGGTGAAACTTCGCCAGTTTTCAAAGTAATGGGCGAAGGTGGAGAGGGAATCGAACAAAAAATGGAAAGTTGCAAATTAGATTATTGCATCAGTCGTGGGCGAGATTTGATAAAATGGGAACAAAAATTCCCTTCCCAAAAAATTGCTCCCAACAAAATCAGAAGCGTTGGAACTGCCATTGCGATGCAAGGTTCAGGAATTCCTCTTCTCGATATGGGCTCTGCAATTGTAAAACTCAATGACGATGGATTTTTTAATCTATTGGTCGGCGCAACCGATATTGGAACTGGCAGCGACACTATTTTAGCCCAAATTGCTTCTGAATCTTTAGACGTACCAATTGATAGATTTGTCATCACTTCTTCCGACACAGACGTAACTCCTTTTGATGTTGGCGCTTATGCTTCCAGCACGACTTTTGTCACAGGAAATGCTGTACGAAAAGCTGCTGAAAATATGAAAAAGAAAATTATTCAAACTGGTGCAAAAATTTTGCAAATTGATGAGAAACAAATAACTTTCCAAAATGGCATTCTGAAATCAAAAGACGGCTTGAAAATCATAACTTTAAAAGAACTTTCGGAAGGACTTTATTACAGTTTTGCTGAAAATATGGAACAATTAATTGCATCTGGTTCAAATACAAGTCCAAAATCTCCACCACCATTTATGGCTGGCTTTGTGGAGATTGAATTAGATACTGAAACCGGTAAAATTGATGTTTTGGATTATGTTGCAGTGGTAGATTGTGGAACTACGATTAATCCGAATCTCGCTAAAATTCAGGTAGAGGGTGGAATTTTACAGGGCATCGGAATGGCAATGTTTGAAGATGTAAAATATTCTAAAAACGGGCGTATGTTAACGAATAATCTGATGAATTATAAAATTCCAAATCGATGTGATGTGAAAAAATTAACCGTTGAACTAGCAGAAAGTTATGATCCAGCTGGACCTTATGGTGCTAAATCTGTTGGTGAAATTGGCATCGACACACCTCTCGCTGCGATTGCAAACGCAATCTACAACGCGGTTGGCGTGCGAATTAGAACACTGCCACTAACTCCAGAAAAAATCCTAAATGGAATTTTAAAAAATGAAAAAAGATAAATATTTTTTTGAGTGTACTAATTGTGGCAAATCATATCCTGCCGAAAATTTCATTTATTTATGCCCAAAATGTGAAAAGGAGAATGTAGCAAATCAACCACCAAAAGGTGTTTTAAAAATTTCATACAATTACAAAAAAATCAAAACAAGATACAAAAGAGATAAACTTTTTGATAAACTCAAAGCGAAAGAATATCGTCTTTTATTACCTATAAAATTGGAAAATTCGCTATCATTTCTAAAAATTGGAAAAACTCCACTTTACGATGTCTCCTCTCTTCCATTTATGCAGAACCAAAATTTTTCACTATTCTTGAAAGATGACTCACAAAATCCAACTTTTTCCTTCAAAGATAGGGCTTCCGATTTGGTTTGTGCTTTTGCAAAAGAAAATGGTATCAAAAAAATTGTAACTGCTTCAACTGGAAATGCTGGTTCTTCTTTAGCTGGAATTTGTGCTGCTGAAAATTTAGAAGCTGTTATTTTCACACCAAAATCAGCACCAAAAGCTAAATTGACCCAAATTTTGATGTACGCTGCAAAACTAATTACTGTTGATGGAAATTACGATAAAGCATTTGATTTAAGTATCGAAGCTACCAAAAAATACGGCTGGTTCAATCGTAATACTGCATATAACCCACTCACAATTGAAGGGAAAAAAATAGTTTCATTTGAAATTTTTCAGCAACTGAACAAACAAATTCCCGAAAACATTTTTGT
>CAYQOZ010000154.1:0-2642 GCA_964419355.1 uncultured Candidatus Cloacimonadota bacterium
ACAAATTCTGGATGGTCGATGAATGGATTTCGATTATTTTGATAACCATAAATTACATCATTTCTATTTTGTTCAAATTCATCCGGCGGATCAAGTTGGTTCCATTCTAAAAGTGTGGAAAGTTTACCGTGTTCTGGATTTGGATCTGTATTTACCGCATCGACAGCTTCCAAATCAAGTTCGCCACCTTCGCCTTCATAACGCGTTGCCATATAAAATATTATACGAGCTACATCGCCTTTCACATCATCGCGTGGTTCCCAAGAATCGGTATCTGTCCAGCCGGCTAAATAACCGTTATCGTAAATTGCGTTGCCACCGTTATCGAAGTCTTTGTTTCCACGCGTAGAATTTACGCTAGCATCGGTAGGGCGAACATGATGTGCGTCTGTTCCGCAAGGTGGGGAATCGCCAAAATCTCCGTGAGATTTTGCCCAAACATGCTCACGATTCCATTGGTCTGCACCACCACCAAAAGTGGTTTTGCTTTGTGAGCGACCAGTATAAAAAAGTATAATGTTGCTTGAATTATTTGGATCTTCATCTGTGTTTTTCAAAACGAAATCACGCAAATCATCGTATGAAAGTTCATAGTGATTATCAATGATATTGTTCAAAACAGATTTGAGGGCTTCTCCATATAAATTATCTGTTCCGTCATAATATCCATCGGGAATTTGAGCTAAAAGTCCAGCCGAAATTATCAGTATAATAAAAACATATTTTTTCATTTTATTCTCCTAAAAAAGAGAGAAAAAAATAAAGTGTTTTACTGTCAAAGAAAACTATTTGATATTTTCTACTAAATTGGCGAGTTCGATAGCACTAACTGCGGCATCGAAGCCTTTGTTGCCGGATTTTGTGCCAGCACGCTCGATAGCTTGCTCCAAATTATTGGTGGTGATTACGCCAAAAATAACAGGCAAACCGAAATCCATACTGATTTTTGCAATCCCTTTGGAAACTTCTGCACTTACATAATCAAAGTGAGCTGTATCGCCTTTGATAATTGCACCCAAACAAATGATTGCATCATATTTTTTGAGTTCTGCCATTTTTTGAGCTACCATTGGAATCTCGAAAGAACCTGGTACCCATGCAATTTCGATATCACCATCTGCAACGTCGTGTCTTTTGAGTGCGTCAACTGCACCACCGAGTAATTTTGTGGAGATAAATTCGTTGAATCTTCCTACTACGATGCCGAATTTTTTCCCCTTTCCGATTAAATTTCCTTCAAATACTTTAGACATTTTTTCCTCCTATTTTTTCTTTTAAAAGATGTCCCATTTTATTTTTTTTCGTTTGTAAATAATTAAGATTTATAGCGGTTGGAGCAATTTCGTGGGGCTCCCTAATTACTGCTTCAATCCCTGCTTTTTCCAAATCTGAAATTTTGAGTGGATTATTTGTCATTAATCTTACTTTGGTAACTTTCAAATCTTTCAAAATGGAAGCGGCTACCGCAAAATTCCGTAGTTCTGCATCAAAACCAAGTTCAATATTTGCTTCGACTGTATCGAGTCCTTTTTCCTGAAGTTCGTAAGCTTTCAATTTGTTTTTTAGTCCAATTCCGCGTCCTTCTTGACGCAAATAAATGAATATTCCTTCGCCTTTTTCACTAATTTTTTGCAGTGCAGTTTGAAGCTGAATGCCACAATCGCAACGCAGTGAGCCCAATACATCGCCGGTAAAACATTCAGAATGGATACGCGTCAGAATGGGTTCTTCACTTTTTAAATTGCCCATTACCAAAGCCAGATGTGGTTCGAGAGCATCTTCAGCTTGATAGGCATACATTTTGAAAGTGCCAAAATCGGTTGGTAAATTTAATTCTGAAACTTTTTCTACAACTGCAAAATTTTTCCGACGATATTCAATCAAATCTTCGATGGAAATAATTTTCATATCCCACTCTTTTGCCAAAATTTTCAAACGGTCAAGTCGAGCCATTTTACCATTTTCATCCACAATTTCGCAAATAACGCCAGCTGGAAAAAGTCCCGCTAATTTGGCAAGGTCTACCGATGCTTCCGTATGACCGGGTCTGTCTAAAACGCCATTTTTCTTAGCAATGAGTGGAAAAATATGACCGGGTCGATTGAAATCGGTTGGCATTGCAAGAGGATTTGTAAGTGACTTAATTGTGGTGGCACGCTCGCCTGCCGAAATACCAGTTTTAGTGGTTTTGTGGTCAACAGAAACTGTGAAAGCAGTGTGGTAAGGGTCGGTATTTCCAGAAGTCATTTTGAAAATTTTTAGTTTTTCTAAATGTTGCTTTAACATCGGTGTGCAAACGAGTCCTTTTCCTTTTGAAATCATAAAGTTAACAGCTTCGGGGGTAACTTTTTCTGCCGCCATCACGAAATCGCCTTCATTTTCACGATTTTCATCATCGACAACGATAATCATTTTTCCATTTTTGATGTCCAAAATTGCTTCTTCAATTGTATTTAACATTTTATCTCCTAAAATCCATTTTTTGCTAAAAAATCGGTTGTGATTTTCGATTTGTTTTGTTTTGAATTTTGCTGAAAATTGAACAGATATTTTCCAATTAAATCGGTTTCCAAATTGACCAAATTTCCGATTTTTTTGTATTGTAAAATTGTTTGTGAAAGAGTGTGCGGAATTATCGAAAC
>CAYQOZ010000155.1:0-2641 GCA_964419355.1 uncultured Candidatus Cloacimonadota bacterium
AAATGCAGTGGCAGTGGAAAGGCAATGTTCAAATCATCTATAAATGGGAAACGCAGTTCAAAAGAGCCCAAGAATTTGTTTTGACCAATTAACACCTCTTCATTTGCCAAATTATTGAAGCCACGCACGCCATCGTGATAGTAATCAATTTGATAGACATTGAGCGAATCACCCCAAAGTTTTCCGCCACTAAAACGAGTGGCAAACGAATATCTACGACCCAATAAAGTGTAGTTGCGAATATCTGCATAAATTTGTGAATTTGGTGATTGATTTTGTGAAATATTTGTGTTCAACATCAATTTGAATTTTGAACCATCAAGCGGACCTGTGCTGGAATAAATGGCATTATCATGCACAAAACTAATTTGCGGAGAAACGAAATATTCACTTTCTGCATCCCAATAGTCTTCTTGCCATTCAGTATCATCTTCATCAGCAAAATCATAGTTTATCTCGGATTTATAGAAAATACTTTCAAAATCTACACGCCAAAATTTGTTAAATGGATAGCGTAAAATTCCAAAAATACCAAAATCTTTTTTACGAATGCGTTGGAGAAAATCATCACTTTCATAATAATAAATCCACTCATCGTAAAAGTGGAATGTGCCAATTCCATAGTCAACTCGATTTGCTAAATTCAAGTATTCCAAAATTACATTTGATTTTTCTAAATCACCCGTAATGCCGAATTCTACATTGATTGCGTGATCGCCCATCAAATCGCTCAAGCCAAATTGCAACTGTAAATATGTGCCAACTGAAGGTAAATATGCACCACCGCCCCACAGATAATCAAACATAAATTTAGTGCGGTACTCCGAAATTTCAGGAATTTTTATATCAGTCGGTTTTTCATCTATTTTCAGGTTAAATTCCACGATTAAGCTGTCAATTTCAGGAACTTGCATAAATTTAAATTCATCATCTTGTTGCCAACTTGTTTTGATTTCATTTTTGAATTTTCGTTCTCTTTTGCCAAAAATTTTATATCTATCAATTTTAAATATTTCTCCGAAATCTGTTTTAAACTCACCTTCTTTTGGTTTTGAATATTCTTCAAATTTTAAATTTTCGAGTGGATTACTTTTTTGATAAATATCCCAACCGCCATCAAAATAGACCGAAAAAATCATCTCTTTTCCATCACCTGAAATATCTGCACCAAAAATTCCACCGTGAGAATTGGTGATTTCGGCACGATTACCACTCGCTAAATTTATCACATCATAATTTAGGGTAAACTCGCGTTCTGTCGAAAATATAATTGAATTTTCGAACCAAATAGGATGAGAATTATTGATTTTTTTATCATTCGTAACTTGATAAAATTTTTCTTTTTTAACATCAAAATAGTAAATATCAAATGATAATCCACCGAAAACTTTTTCCTTATTTTGATAAATTGTACGCTCAGAAGCAAAGGCAATTTTACTGTCATTTTGTGACCAGCGTGGCTGTTTGTTACAAAATTTATCGTTTGTAATTTGCGTTATTTTACTTGATTTCATTTCGAAAACATAAATATCTGTTTGAAAGTTTTTCTGTCCGCAAAACACGATTTTTTCGCCGTCGTGCGAAACATCAATTTCATAAATTGCATCTAAATTAGGAAAATTAAATTGCTCGATAATTTTACCCGTTTGAAAATCGATTACATAAATTTTATCGCCCGTTGCGGTTTTGGAAACTAAAGCAAATTTTTTACTATTTGGAAACCAACTCAGGTTATTTTTATGAAAGTGAAATTCTTCAAATTTGCCGTTAGATTCGCCACCAATTATTTTTTTATTTTCAGCTAAATTCAACATCGAACCTTTGTAAATATCTGTCCGTAACTTCCTATTGGTAAAGTAGATGTAGTTATTTCTGTCAGGTGAAATACGCGGTGCATCATTGATGAAAGAGCCATCTTTTTTGTGGTTTGTTTTTTGCTGGAATATTTCTTGTGGTACTTCAAAGTGGTTGAATTTTGTGAAATATTTTTGTCTCAAATGATGCGTCCATTTGGATTGAAGTTCTTCAAAATTTTGTTGAAATATTTTTTCGAAAGCATCGGAAAAATTAGCTTGATACCGTAGTGCATAAAACAGTTCTGAAACTTTTTCACGACCATATTTTTCCGCCACAAAAACGAGAAAAGATTCTCCTAAACGATAGGCAAAATATCCTCCAAATTCACTTAAGTTTTGCCAAACATCATTGTATAATTTATCAATGACGAACATATTGTTGTAAGTATTTTGCCCTTCAATTGCTTCAAATTCTGGGAAACCTTCCGCAAACCAAAACGGAAAATTTCGGTTAGATAAAAAAGTAGATTTTTCGATGCCATTTGTGAAAGCGTGTGTTAATTCATGAATGATAATTTCCTCTATTTTTTTGTAACTTCCATCAAACGGAATCGCCACTCGATTTCGCATTGATTCGGTAAAACCGCCGACGCCTTCACTCAAAATCGGCGCAATAATATTGGTAGTTTCAAAATTTTGATGCGATTGATAAAAGACAATTGGAACACGATTTTTGAGAGGTTTTTGCAAATCATTTTTAATTTTGAAATAGGCTTCCTCTGAAATTAGTGAGACGATTTTAGCAAAATCGTTATTGCCTTTGGGCACATAAATATCAAAGTGTA
>CAYQOZ010000156.1:0-2610 GCA_964419355.1 uncultured Candidatus Cloacimonadota bacterium
AAAATTTTGAACAAAGTTTTACTCAATTAAAAAAGCAATTTGACAATGAAACCCTTAAAAAATAATTTGCACAAAATTATGAAACGTGCTTTATTAGTAGTATTATCAGTTTTTATTGTTGGAATTATCATCTGGTTTTCTTTTTTCAAAAAAGAATTTAATAAGATAATAATTTCTACAAAAACAGAAGAGGTGCCGTTCGTAAAAATTTCTGTTTTGAACGGATGTGGAATTGATGGCGTTGCAAGTGATGTAAAAAATTATCTAACAAATGATAAATTTAGAAACATTGACGTTATCTTTTGTGGTAATGTGGAACGAGAGCTTTTTATCTACAGAAAATCTATAATTGTAGTGAAAAGAAAAAATGAAGATAAACTTCAATATTTGATGCAGATTACCGGAATTTCCAGAAGGATTTATGCAGTTGATGAAAATTCGATAGAAGATATGCAAATAATTCTGGGTGATGATTTTCGAGAATATTTTGGAAAATAAAATTTTTTAATAAATAAAAGAAGGAATAAATGACAAAAGATTTGAAGGAAAAAATCGATAAGATTGTAGAGTGGGCTTTGGATAAAAAAGCCGAGAATGTGAAAATTTTAGATGTAGATGGAAAAACCAGTTTTACCGATGCAATCGTTGTTTGTAATGGTTCGGTGGAACTACATAATAAAGCGATTGCAGACCATATAATTCAAAATGTAAAAGCAGAGAAAATGGATGTGCTTTCAAAAGAGGGTTATGATAGTGGAAATTGGATTTTACTGGATTTAGCAGAAGTTGTAATCCATATTTTTACGAAAGAAAAACGCAATTATTATAAAATTGAAGATCTCTATAACATTTCGCCTAAACGCCAACTTAACGAGGAAAATAAATAAATATGGTAAAAAAAAATATTTCTGCAGATATTATCAAAATACTCGAAAAACTTGATTTGAAATATGTGGAAAATTTCACAGTTGAAATTCCACACAATTCTGAACACGGTGATTTTTCTTCCAATGTAGCTTTGCTTATCGCAAAATTAAATAACCAAGAACCACGCGAAATTGCTAAGAAAATTGTGGAACAATTTTCTTCAAAAAGAGCCTACAAATCAGTTGATATTGCTGGTCCCGGATTTATAAATTTCACACTTGCAAATAGTATTTATCATAAAGCACTAAAAGATATTATTCACAAGAAAAATAGATTTGGCTCCTCAAAATATGGAAACAACAAAACGGTATTATTGGAATTTGTTAGTGCTAATCCGACTGGTCCGTTAAATGTTGTTAATGCTCGTGCTGGTGCTTATGGCGATACTCTAAAACGAATTATGGCTTTTACCGGCTACAATGTATTTAGTGAATTTTATGTAAACGATGCCGGAAATCAGGTTGATATTTTAGCAGAATCTATCGAAATTCGATATCGTGAACTTCATGGCGAGGTGGAGGAATTTCCTCCAGAAGCTTATCATGGAGATTATATCAAAGAATTAGCAGCCAAATTGAATTCTATTGATGGCTCAAAACTTTTTCATTATTCAGAACAAGACCGTATGGATAGAATGAGGAATTTTGCTTTAAGGGAAATTCTCAAAATGCAAATGGCTAGTTTGGAATTATTCAATATAGAATTTGACAGTTGGATGTCTGAAAAAACTTTGCGAGATGAAGGTATTTTGGAAGAAGCGCTAAGTTATTTAAAAGAAGCAGGTTGCACTTACGAAAAGGATGAAGCGATTTGGTTCAACGCTTCTCAACATGGCGATGAAAAAGATCGTGTTTTGCTGAAAGCAGATGGAAATCCTACCTATTTAGTTCCAGATATTGCTTATCATATCACCAAATATAGTCGTTGCTTCGATATTATTATCGATGTTTTAGGACCAGACCATCATGGTCATATGTCCAAACTTCGGGCTGCGATGAAAGCACTTGATTTGGATGAGTCAAAACTTGAAGTCGTTTATTTACAACACATTAACCTAATCCAAGATGGCGAAATGATTAAGATGTCTAAACGAGCTGGAAAAATTGTTAGTTTAGATGATTTAGTTGATGAGGTTGGCGTAGATGCTACCAGATACTTTTTTGTTGATAGAAAACCGAGTGCACAACTTGATTTTGATTTGGAACTTGCCAAGAAAAGATCAAATGAAAATCCTGTATATTACTGTCAATACGCTCATGCAAGAATTATCAGTATTTTGAAAAAAGCAAAAAAAGAGAATATCACTTTAAAAGAGTTTGATGATAAAAATGTTAGTCGATTAAGGCTTAAAGAAGAGCTGGATTTAATCAAAAAAATGTTAGATTTTCAATCTGTATTAATTAGCGTATCTAAACACAGAGAACCTCATCGACTTTCAAACTACTTGCATGAATTGGCTAGTAAATTTCATAAATATTATGCCAAAATTCACATTGCAAATAGTTCCTATCAAGAGCTTAGTCAAGCACGTTTATATCTGATTGTAGCCGTTAAAAATGTGATTGCAATTTCACTAAATTTAATGGGAATTTCTGCTCCAAATAAAATGTAAATTATGACAAAAATCTTAGTAATTTCAGATACTCACAACAACCAAAGATTGTTGCGTAAAGCTCTTCAAAA
>CAYQOZ010000157.1:0-2533 GCA_964419355.1 uncultured Candidatus Cloacimonadota bacterium
ACAGAAACATTAATTCCATCTTGTATTGTTGGTTGGTCTGCTGGAATATTAATTATTATTGCTGATAATTGTAAAACCAAAACCAAACATAAAACTATCATTACGATTTTCATTTTCTCCTCCAATTTCAATATCATAAGTTGCAGCTAATGGCTGTATCCCCGAACAAGTATTGTGGATACCATCAATCTGATAGTGTTCACGAACTTGTTCATTATTTTATATTTAATTAACATTATATTTTTTATATATTTAAATGATAAAATTCTGTCAAACAAAACTTTAAAGAAAAATGATAATTACTTTTTTTGTTGACTTCAAGATATTAATCTAAACTTTTAACATAATAAATAAAATGGAGTAAAGAATGTTACCGATAGAAATCAAAAAAAATGTTTATTGGGTGGGTGCGATTGATTGGAATCTGCGGAATTTTCACGGCTATTTAACGCAACGTGGTTCAACTTACAACTCTTACCTTGTCATTGATAAAAAAATTACGCTCATCGACAATGTAAAAAGTGCATTTGCAGAAGAGCAGATGAATCGCATTTCAAAAATAATTGATTTGTCTAAAATTGATTACATTGTTCAAAATCACATTGAGATGGATCATTCGGGGTCACTATCAACAATTATGAAATATTGCCCAAATGCAGAAATAATTGCATCTCCCAAAGGTGTGGAAGGCTTGAAAAAACATTATTTTGGAGACTGGAAATACCGCGAAGTAAAATCTGGTGAAACACTTAATTTAGGTAAAAAAAATCTCCACTTTGTGCAAACACCGATGGTACACTGGCCAGATAATATGGTTTCCTATTTGGCGGAAGAAAAACTACTTTTCTCGAACGATGCGTTTGGACAGCACATTGCCTCAACAGAACGATTTGACGATGATTATCCAACCGATATAACAATGTTTGAAGCCGCAAAATATTATGCAAATATTGTTTTGCCATATAGTAGGCAAGTCCAAAAAGCACTTGCAGTTGTAGAAACATTGGATGTTGAAATTATTGCTCCGAGTCATGGCTTGATTTGGCGAAAGAACATCCCGCAGATTTTGGCAAAATATCACGAATGGGCATCAAATCAGGTGGAGGATAAAGCGTTAATAATTTATGACACAATGTGGAAATCTACCGAAAAAATAGCGGTTGCTATCCAAGATGCATTTGCCGAAAAAAACATAAAAACAAAAATGTGTAATTTACAGACGAATCATATTTCAGATATTATGACTGATGTTTTGAGTGCAAAATACATCTGTGTTGGTTCGCCCACTTTGAACAATAATATTTTGCCAACTGTTGCATCATTTCTTACATATTTGAAAGGATTGGCTCCTAAAAACAGAATTGCACTTGCATTTGGCTCTTACGGTTGGGGTGGACAAAGCATCAGTATGGTCGATGCAGATTTACAAAATTGTGGTTTTGATATGTTGGAAAAAATAAAGATTCAATACATTCCTAAAAAGGAAGATTTAGGTAAACTTAAAGAAAAATTAATTGCAGAAATTGAGGAGAAAAAATGATTTCAAAAAAAGTAGAACAGGCAATAAATGAACAGATAAATAAAGAGCTTTATTCGGAGTATTTTTATTTGGCGATGGCTTCCTATTTTAGTTCGGAAGGATTGAGTGGATTTGAAAATTTCTTTCTTGTGCAAGTAGAGGAAGAGAGATTCCACATGATGAAAATGTACAAATTTCTTAATGAAAAAGGAGGGCGAGTTAATCTAAAAAAGATTGATGCACCTCAGAATGAATTCAAATCTCCGACAGAAGTTTTTGAATTAGCATTCAAACACGAACAGTTTGTAACAACATCGATTAACGAATTGATGGATGTGGCAATTTCCGAAAATGACCACGCTACCAAAAGTTTTTTGAATTGGTTTGTAGATGAACAGGTGGAAGAGGAAGATTCGATGAACACAATTTTGCAGAAATTACGCATGATAAACGGCGAGGGTTACGGTATGATTATGCTGGATAAAGAACTTTCGGAACGCGTGTTTACGCCACCAGTAAAATGATAGACACATCTGTTTTGCACAAAATTTCTTACGGTGTCTATCTGGTTACTTCCAAGCATGGGAAGCAGATAAATGGGCAAATTGCGAACACTGTTTTTCAGTTGACGAATAATCCCATTCAGATTGCCATTAGTATCGCGAAAACAAATTTAACACACGATTTTATTACACAAAGCAACGTTTTTTCAGTGATGATTTTAACAGAAGATTGGACAATGTTGGATATCGGTTGCTTTGGTTTTAGAAGCGGACGCGATATTGATAAATTTGTTGGTAAAAAGTATAAGATTGGCAACAATGGTGCACCCATTCTGTTGGAAAAAACGGCTGGTTATACTGAATGTGAGGTAGTGCAAACAGTAGATGTTGGTAGTCACACACTCTTTATTGGGCAAGTCACTGGTTCCGCAATAATAAACCAAGATTTAGTTCCAATGACTTATGGGTATTATCACCGTGTTTTGAAGGGGAAAGAACCCAAGACAGCACC
>CAYQOZ010000158.1:0-2530 GCA_964419355.1 uncultured Candidatus Cloacimonadota bacterium
CCGATCTTTTTGCTTCTTGTCGCAATCTTTTTTCACAAGATTTATGATTTGGCATCAATTCCTCCATTGCTATAATTTTCAACGCCAAAAAAAGTTAGCGCCCTTTTCTGTCAAAATAAATTTTATTTTAATCCATTTTTTATTGGGCAAGCCCCAACACATTTCAAACAAAAAATGCAATTTTTATCGGTAATTTCTTCAAAATTCATAATTTGAATCTTCATTGGGCAATTTTTTGCACAGTTATTGCAATCGATGCAAACTTCCCAATTTCGTTTCAGCATAAATTTTTTCAAACGAAATCTCCTTCCAACAATTTGCAAAATGTTCATAAAAGCGGCATATGGACATACAAATCTACACCAAAACCGCTCAATGAAAAAGCCGAAAACAAAGAGAATAATTAGTGTCGTGAACAGTGCGAAGCCAAGTGGAATAAAGAATGCTAAAATTTGGATGGGGCAAAATTTCATATATTTATACTGTATCAAAAAAATAGCGAAAAATAGTGTAATGACAAAAATTATGTATTTTATAGAACTCAATAATTTCTCCAGTTTTTGAGGGATGATTATTCTTTTTCTTTTGTTAAGGTTAAAAAAGTATTCTTGTAAGGTGCCGAGAAAACAGATGTATCCACAAAATTTTCTACCAAAAAAAATGGTAGAAATTGCGATTAAAATACCTAAAATAGCGGTGGCTATGTAAGCTGGAAATCCTCTTAGGACCATCGGTCCAAAACAAATGGCAGAGTACGGACAGAATTGATGCACCGAGTTTATTTTGAGTGGTGCTAAAATAAGAATCAATAAAAAACCAATGCCTAAACTAATATTCATGAATATTTTGCGTCGTTTTTCCATACAAACTTCTCCTTTTTTATGGTTGCTAAAATTTTAATTTCATCAATATTTTTTTTACTGAAAATATTATTTTTCAAAACAACAAAATCAGCTTGTTTTTGCTTTTCAATTGTGCCAAATTTGTTATTATCATTCGAAAGTTCAGCGGCTTTTTTTGTGTAAATTTCAGTGGCTTGAAATGGTGTTAATTGTTCATTTTGATTGTGCATTTTGGTTGCTGCATCAATCCCATTTAAGGCATTTAAATCGGTGATATACCAGTCTGAACCACCGGCGAGTAGTATGTTTCGAGCATAAACTGAAGCCAAGCGATTTGTTTGTAAAGTTCGTTTTTTACCCAATCTTTTTTCGTATAAACCATTTTTCCCAGCCCACAATCTATCGAACATAGGTTGCATCGAAACGCTTACTTTTGCAGCCGCAATTCTATCCAAAATTTCATCGGAAGTCAACTCATTATGAATGATAATGTGCTTCAAATTTTTAGGATTTTCTAATTCTACTTTTTCGTAAAATTTTAAAATTTGGGCAATTGCCGCATCACCGATACAATGAATGGCGATTTGCAGATTATTTTGATGTGCTTTTTGAATGAAGTTTTGCCAAAATTCATCACTACGATAGAGAATCCCAGAAGTTTTATTATTGTCGGAATATGGCTCCGAAAGTGCGGCGGTGTAAGAACCGAAAGAGCCGTCTGCTAAAATGCAACCGCCGATTCGAGGTGAATTTACAGACAACGCTTTTTGCACATCCGAAATCTGCGGATACAAGATAAATTCGACCGGAAATTTACTCAAATTATTTTTAATCAGTTGAAAATGTTTAAGGTCAGAAAATCCATTTCCGACCATCGTATGAATGGCAGTATGTCCGTTTTCTACAGCAATTTTTGCCGCTCGAGAATATGCTTTCAAAATGAATTCATCACTCAAATTTCGATTAAACCAATTTGATGCTTTCCCATTTTGTCGTTTGAAAAGATGGCCGTTAAAATCAGTTGGCAATGGCTCATCCCAATCGATTATTTCAGCTGCTTTTGAATTGATGACGCAACTGTGTCCATCCACTCTGCGAATGATGAGAGGCACATTTGGCGAAATTTTATCAAGCTCATTTTTGGTTGGAAAGCGTTTTTCCAAAACATTATTTTCATCAAAATGGAAAGCAAAAATTTTACCACTGATTGGTTTTGTTTCAGATAAAATTTGGAAAACCTCATCGAGATTTTTCACATTTTCCAAATTTGCACTTAAGCTGTATAATCCGCCTTCAAACGAGTGGGTGTGAGTGTCGATGAAACCAGGATAGACAAAGCTATTTTGCAAATCTATTTTTTCTACATTTTCCAATTTTGGCGTTTTGCAAAATATTTCGATTATTTTGCCATTTTCTGTTAAAATCGCCGAAAAATATTCACTCTCTTTTTGCATCGAATAGAATTTTGCATTGTAGAATAATTTCATTAGCTTTTCCTACAATTGCAACCCACAAGCAATTTTGAGAGCGTTGTGTTTTTGCCACTCTGTTTGAACTTCGTAGGAGATATCCAATTTACATTTTTTGGCGTGCCAAGCCTTGAAGCGGAAGCCCATTCCTAAGCTATATTTTTTATTCTGATTGGTTAAGATTTCTTGCGAATAACCACATCGCAAGGCTAATATTTT
>CAYQOZ010000159.1:0-2495 GCA_964419355.1 uncultured Candidatus Cloacimonadota bacterium
GATAATACAATTTTTCCATCTGAATACTTTACAATATTTAAATAGGGTGGATGAGTAATTACGAGATCAATTGAATTATCTTTAAGATTAGTTAATTGTTTTGCATTTCCCAAAATTGCTTCTTGCTTACAATCATTTTTAAATTTAAAATCTAAAGCATTATTTGAGAGCTTAACAGCATCTGGATTAATGTCGATCCCCAAAGCATTTCTATTTAATAATTTTGCCTCAATCAATGATGTTCCTGAACCAACCATTGGATCCAAAATATAATCTTTTTCTCCAGAATACATTTCAATAACATTTCTGGCTATTTGCGGAGCAAAATTACCTCGATATTTTGGTGAATGTGTAGCCCAATTACCACGCTGAGGAAAAGTCCACAAAGAAGTTACTTCAGAGTCATATTCATTTAGAAGCTCATTGTCTTTAATGTTATCCATTAATGGTTACCTTTAATAATATCTTCTAATATTCTTTTTGATAACATTTCAAGATTGAGAATATAATCAATATAGTTAAAGGTTTCTCGGAATGGAGCTTTTGTTTTTGCCCATCCAATCCCATCAGTTATCCAAATAAACTTATGGCCATCATTTGTTAAATAATCATACAAAGTTTTATATTCACCTGCTGTTGATTTTAATTTTGAACCAACACCGCCGTAAAAGTTAGTTTCTATTAAATATAAATTTTCTCCATTGTTTATTGCGAAATCAAATCTTCTGTTTGTTTTATCAACAGATAAATCAATATTCCACAATTCTTTGATTTTTGATGATGTAGCTTGTTCAATATAGCTAAAATCATATTTGTCACAAATATCATTAATAAAGAACTTAACGATTCCTTCCATCATTGTTCCAGTTCGATTTTTTCTTCCATTTGTATCTAAACCTACTTCGACTCCAACAACATAGTCAACAATGTTTTTTATTCTTTTGGATGATAATAAATCTAAAAATCCTGATTTAGAAGCAAAAGTAACCGCATTCTCAATATCTTCTGCTGAATATTTACTTTGTATTTTAAATGAAAAATCTCTGTATTCAAATTCATCATAACCAAAGGCATTAAGTATTTTGAAACTCTTATCTCTGCTCGCAATGAGAATAGGAATAGTTTTGATAACATTTGGATATTCTGTAATTAAAGCCTTGAATTCAGATTCAATATTCTCTTTGCCAATCAAGTAATTTAAAATATTTAATTCAACTTCGAGTTTTTCAAGATTTCCGATTACTTTACTCCAATTTACAAAATAGTCCCATTTTGTGATTTTTATTTTTAGCGAATCAATTAAATATTCGAAAACTTCTTCACCATTCTCCACACTTATTCTTTCATTGAATAATTCACAATATTTCATATTCTCCCCTTAATAATTTGCAATAATAATTTCATTAATTTGTCCTCTTTTTTGAGCGTTGCTATTAATCGTTCTTGTAGCTTTGACGCGTTGAATACTAAAGTTATTATAAAGGTTATCAAAAAAGTTATCATTTGGATTATGATTTTTAGGATCAGAATTACTTAAGATTAAATCTGCTCCAATTATATCGAGTTCTTTATAATATTTAGATAATCTAATTTGATCATCATCGTTGAAGCCTTCTTTTGAATAACTGGTAAAACTTGAAGAATTACTCAAAGGTCGATAAGGTGGATCAAGATAAACTAATGTTTCAGCATTTACAAATCTCTGAGTTTCAGCAAAGTCACATATTTTGATTTCCGTTTTCTTTAATGCTTTGTTTACGGCTATAATATTAACTTCATCACAAATTTTAGGCTTTATATATTTACCCGAAGGAACATTAAATTCACCTTTTTTATTTTGCCTAAAAAGACCATTAAAACAAGTTTTATTAAGAAAAATTAGTTGTGAAGCCCTGGTAATCCAAGACTTATCATAATTTTTATAATTAAAATTTGGAATTATTTTATTATAATCTGCTCGTATTTTAAAATAATATTCCCTTCTGTCATCAGTTGATTTTGCCAAATATTCTTCTTGGATTTTTTTGAGATTTTTTATTAATTCTTTATGATTTTTCTTAATTGTTATATATCCGACAATTATCTCTTTATTAACATCAGAAATTAAAGCCTTTTCGATTTTGTAATTATTTATCAGATAAAAAAAGAATGCACCTCCACCAATAAATGGCTCAACATAATTTTTTATAATTTTTGTATCTTTTATTTTTAATGGTAATTGTTTTTCTAAGTCATTTAATAATTGTGTTTTACCACCAGCCCATTTTAAAAATGGTTTTGCAGTTGGTAGCAATTCTCGACTATTTATTTTTTTAACCATACCATTATTCTCTTTACTTTTTTTCATCCTCTCCCCTCACCATCGAAAGAAATAATCTTTCTTTGCTTGTCAAATGATTTGTTGAGAAATAAAAAAAGCCTTTATTTTTTTACAAAGTAAAAAAGTTTAATTTTTTAAGAAAATATTGCATTGTTAAAAAATTAATTTTTCTAGT
>CAYQOZ010000160.1:0-1049 GCA_964419355.1 uncultured Candidatus Cloacimonadota bacterium
GGCGAGTTAACTATTTTCATTGCTGCCCTCATCGGAACCTTACTCGGATTTTTGTGGTACAATGTCAAACCAGCTCAAATATTTTTAGGAGACACTGGTTCGATGGCATTAGGTGGTATTTTGTCAGTTTTGGCAATACTTCTTCGTGAAGAAATCTTTTTTTTCATCATCGGCGGATTATTTGTTTTTACCACGCTTTCCAGCTTAATCCAAAGGTATTATTTCAAGTACACAAGAAAAAAATACGGTAATGGCGTCAGATTTTATTCACGCGCTCCGATTCATCATCATTATGAAGAAAAGGGTATTTCAGAAGAAAAAATAGTGGTGCGGTATTGGATTGTAACCGCACTTCTCGTTGCTATTGGTTTGGCAACTATTAAATTAAGATGATGGTAAAATTTGGAATTTTAGGAATGGCAAAAAGTGGCATTGCAGCCGCTTACAAAATTAAAGAATTAGGTGGAAAACCTTTTTTAAGTGAATTTTTACCAAAAGAAAAAATTGTACATCATCAGAATATCACACGCGATTTTGATTGTGAATTCGGTGGCCATTCAGATAAAATTTTAAATTGTGACACCATCATTGTTAGTCCTGGCATTCCACTCAATATACCTGTTCTAAAAAAAGCTAAAGAACAAAACATCAACATAATCGGCGAAATTGAATTTGGCTTTTCCATTAAAAGTGCGAATAGTAAAATCATTGCAGTTACGGGCTCAAACGGCAAAAGCACAACTGTTAGTTTAATCCATCACACATTATTAAAAGCAGGATATAAGAGCATTCTTGCTGGAAATATAGGAACACCATTCACTGCATTCCCAATTGAAAAATCTGGCATTGATTTCATTGTTTTGGAACTGAGCAGTTTCCAACTGGAAACCATTAAAAAATTCAAAGCAGATATTGCAATTTTATTAAAGATTTTACGTGCACTTACTATATTTGTAATGTGTTCACCGGTATCATTGATAAGGAATGATAGTTTGAAGTCTTTGTCTTTTTTGACCGCTTTAAGGAAGTCATCTGTCATTCTAATTGAT
>CAYQOZ010000160.1:1059-2461 GCA_964419355.1 uncultured Candidatus Cloacimonadota bacterium
CCGACCATTTAAATCGTTATAAAAATATGGACGAATATGCCAAAACAAAATTTCGTATTTTCGAAAATCAAGATGAAAATGACTTAGCTATTTTAAATTTTGATGATCAATTCACACAAAAACACAAAAATTTTATTTGTGCTAATAAAAAATATTTTTCATTAAAAGTAAAAAAAAATATTATTTTGCAGAATAATTTTTTACATTTTTCATCAAAAAATATCCCTCTTAAGGATGCAATTTTGAAAGGTCCACACAATGTTGAAAATATGATGGCAACAATTTTGACATTAGAAAATTTAAAAATTTCAGAAGATGTTTTTAAAATGGCATTTCAGACATTTTCACCTCTTGCCCACCGTTTGGAGTTTGTTGAAAACATTGATGGAATCTCATTTTTCAATGATTCAAAAGCAACAAATACTGATTCTGTAAAATACGCACTTCAATCTTTCGATAAACCAATTCGTTTAATTATTGGCGGAGCTGGGAAAAATGAAGATTACACTGTGTTGAACCATCTCATCAAAAAATATGTAAAAAAAATATACATCATCGGAGCAGATCGTTTCAAAATGAAAAAAGCATTTGCAAACACAGTTAAGTTAGAACTTTTTGACGATTTTCAAAATGGAATTACAAAAGCTTTTTCGGAAGCCCAAAAAGACGATGTGATTTTGCTTTCACCGGCTTGTACAAGCTACGATATGTTCCAAAATTTTGAAGAACGCGGTAATTTTTTCAAGAAAATCGTGAGAAATTTACGAAAATGAAGCTGAAGCAATCCATTATTCAATTCGATTATTTTCTTCTATTGGCTTTTTTTATTTTAATTGGCATCGGACTCTATTTTCAGCTAAACATTAGTTCTGTCAAAAATTCGATGGAGTATTTTTACAAGCAAAGCATCTGGTTTTTACTTTCGCTTGTTTCACTATTTTTCGCATTTTACTTCATTGATCTGAAAAAAATACGAAAATTGATTTTTCCGCTTTTACTCTTAGTCATTATTCTTTTAATTTTCACTTTGAAAGACGGCATCGATGTCAACGGTGCTCGCAGAACCATTCGAATTTTGGGAATCAATTTCCAACCGAGTTTATTGGCAAGAATTGTCTTAATTATTTATTTTGCCCATTTTTTAGACAAAAAGAAAAGTATCATTTCAAAAACTTATCCACTATTTTTTGTGAAAAACTTTTTGGTTCTCTTAGTGGTAACAACAATAATTTTTTTATTAATTTTACTTGAAAAACATTTGAGTTTCATTGTTATTTCGGGGTTTACTCTTATTTGGTTATTATTTTTGGCAAAAATTCGAGGTTCTTCGCTTCTTGCAATGATAACATTAGCGTTAATTTTAGGAATGTTAGTAATCACTTTTGGTCCAATATATCGTTCT
>CAYQOZ010000161.1:0-2450 GCA_964419355.1 uncultured Candidatus Cloacimonadota bacterium
TACGAAATGATGATAAATAAAGAATTTTCAACGCATAGACATTCATTAAATGCAACTTTTGAACAATTTTGGGGAGATTCACTTTTTTCGGTTTTTAATTTAAATCACAAGTCCAAATTTTCAATTTTTGAATTCTCGAATTTTGGTTATTTCAGCAATAAAAATAACTATCGAGCTACTTCAAAATTTGCAATACATCTCAACGAAAAAATATCGACAAATCTTACCTATTTTACCGATTATACTTCTTGTGGAATTAATTTATGGAACAACCAGTTTTCGATTGGCTACAAAAATGAGAATTATTTTTACGAATTTAAAAATAGATTCAAAATGAAGTTTTCTGTTTTACAATTCGAAATAAACAATTACCTTATTTCAGATGAAAAAAACATCAAATTTGCCGATTTTGTGGGAACATTCCAAACGCAAAATGAAATTGAAATTACTTATTTAATGAAACATAATAACAGCATAAAACTGGATTTGACCCATATTTATCTTTCTGAAAACTCACATTTAAATGCAAGTTTGAAATTTCAAATCACAAAGTTTTTTGAATTAAGTACAACCGTCATAAATTTGATAAATTCACCCAAATTATTTGGGGAAAATATTACTGGAAGACATTTTAATTTCAATGTTCATTGGGTTTTCCTAAATTAATATTCAAAAATTCCACCGCCAATAAATTCGCGCAAAATAGAATTTGAAGGTACTAAATCATCTTGAATGTTGTAAAAGTGTCCTAAAATTTCAATCAATCTTTGCACTTCTGAATAATTTTTAGATTCGTCAGAAACACTTTTAAGAAGTGGCAAAAGGTATTTTTTCAAAACTGCTAACTCGTAAGTAAGTATGCTGTTAAACATATAATCTGCATTTTCTTGAAATGGAAAAATATTCACATCTTCCCCACTCCGCACCGATTTCCACATATTTAGAGTTATCTCTGGTTTGTGTCCACGAAATTTAAAATCACGTACTAAACGGCGAAATTTACGTGAATCCGTAGTGGCAATGCGGTTATGACAATCAATATTCAAATTATTAAGTGCACTCACATAAATTTTTATTTTTTGATTAAACGGAATTGAATAGGTCAATTTATCGTTCAAACCGTGAATTCCCTCCATAATAATAATCTCATTTTCATCAATTCGCATTTTACGATAATTATCATTTCGAGTTCCCGTCAAAAAATCATATTTTGGAATGTTCACCTCTTCGCCGTTCATCAACCCCATCAAATTTTGATTTAGAAGTTTTAAGTCAAGTGCGTGAATGCTCTCAAAATCATACTCACCATTTTCCTTTTTTGGTGTCCATTTTCGTGGTAAAAAGTAGTCGTCCATGCCAATAATTTTGGGAATTACTCCATTCACTTGAAGTTGAATGGACAATCTTTTTGCAAAAGTTGTTTTTCCAGATGAAGAAGGTCCCGCAATTAAAATTAATTTTGCATCTTTTTTTTGAGAAATATCATTCGCAATATTGACGATTTTTTTTTCGTGAAGCGCCTCTTCCACTTGAATTAAATTTTTCACTGTATAGTCGTTTATTGCATTGTTAAGCGAGCTTACATAATGCATATTTAGTATGTCTAACCATTTATCGTGTTCTTGGTGAGCCGCAAATAATTTACGCGGAAAAGTACGATTTTTCTCAATTTGCAAATCATTTGTTTTGGGAAATCTCAAAATCAAACCCGGTGAATGATATTCCAATTTTATCGCTGAAATCAAAGATGTATTGTGGGCTAATTTACGCAAAAAATAGTCATAATATTCACCACATTTCACAAATTTCATTTTGCTAAAACGAATATTTTTCAATACTCTTGTGCGGTTAAATTTTTGGAAAACCTCGGTTGCTTTTTGCGGCTCCAATAGCCTTTCTTCAATTTCTAATTTTTCAGCAACTATTTTGTCTATTTCAATTTGCAAATTTTGAACATCATTTTCTGAAAATGTTTTACTGAAATTCTCCATATAAACGCCGTCGCCAATTGAATGTTCAATCACTAATTTATTACCCATAAAGAGTTTATGGAATGCGTAACAAAGTATAAAAATTGCTGTATCTTGATAAATAAATAGACCTTCGGCAGAGTGCGAATTAATAAAATCTATTTTTGTATCAGTGTTGATTTCATCGTTAAAATTTGCGTATTTATTTTTCTTTTTTACTGCAATGTAGTTCGGCGATAAACCAATATCCACTTCAATTTCTTTAATTGTTTTTGATGTCGCATAAATCATCTTTTTTCGATGAATTCCATCAATTTTAATCTCTACTTCGAACATAAAATTCTCCTAATTACCAACAATATTCTTTGTTCTATTTTAAGGTTTTTAACTCTTAATTATTCTCATTTTCTGTCAAATCATAATACAAAAATGGCGGAGACGTAGGGATTTGAACCCTAGATACGTTGCCGCATACACGCT
>CAYQOZ010000162.1:0-2401 GCA_964419355.1 uncultured Candidatus Cloacimonadota bacterium
CACACAATGCTACAAACAATCCGAAAAAAGATTAGGGAAAGTTTCTGTCAAATAATATTTTAGCAAGCATAAAAAAAACGCTCCGAATGGAGCGATTTTAGATTTTTCAATTAACCTACGGATTGATACGATTTATCATGCGGGGAAATGGAATCACTTCACGAATATGACGAATTCCCGTCATCCATTGAACGAGACGTTCCAAACCAATTCCAAACCCACTGTGCGGTACCGAACCATATTTGCGTAAATCCAAAAACCATTGATAATCTTTGGGGTCATAACCTTCCGCTTCGATACGCTTCAATAAAATATCATAATCATCTTCACGCTGAGACCCTCCGATGATTTCACCAAAACCTTCTGGTGCGATTAAATCTGAGCCCAAAACCAAATCGGGATTTTCCGCATCGCGTTTCATGTAGAAAGATTTAATCTCTTTCGGCCATTTTTCTATGAAAACCGGCACATCAGAATTTGCGGTAATCAGCTCCTCTTCTGGTGCACCAAAATCATCGTTATAGCCGATGTTCACGCCTTTCGCTTTGAGCATATCGATAACTTCACGGTGCGTCATTCGTTTGAAAGGAGCATCTGCTTTTTGCAGTTTTTCGACATCGCGTTCCAAAATTGCCAATTCAGCAGAATTCCGTTCTATCACTGTTTGAATAACATATCTAATCAATTTTTCTTGCAAATCCATATTTTCGGAATGTTCCATAAAAGCCGCTTCTGCGTCCATCATCCAAAATTCGGTGAGATGTTTACGCGTCTTAGATTTTTCCGCACGAAAAACCGGACCAAAATCGTAAACTTTCCCCAAACTCATAATGCCAGCTTCCAAATATAATTGACCCGATTGCGAAAGAAATGCAGAACCCAAATCGAAGTAAGGCACTTCAAAAAGAGTGGTGGTACCTTCACTAGCATTTGGTGTGAGAATCGGCGAATCGAAACGGTAAAATCCATCTTTATTAAGATACTCGCACACAGCAAAATAGACGGTATGACGAATTTTTAGTGCTGCATTTTGGGTCGCCGAACGTAACCACAAATGTCTTTGCGAAAGCAAAAAATCTGCACCGTGCTCTTTTTTGCCAATCGGATATTCTGGTGCGATATTTATAATGTTCAAATCTTTAATTTGAAAATCATAAACACCCTTTTTATGCGGATGTTCAGACGGTTGACCAATTAATTCTACCGAAGATTCAATCGTCAGTTTTTTCACTTTTTCAAAATTTTCTTCACCCATTTCTGGTTTGAAAGCAATAGCCTGCACCACACCACTTCCGTCTCGGAAAATCACAAATCGCAATTTACTGCTACCTTTACGATAGTTGCGAACCCAACCACGAATTTTAATCTCTTCACCCACAAAATGTTTCAAATTTTTAATTTCTACTATTTTCATTATTTCTCCAAATTATTTATTAATTTCTTCTACTATTTTCAAAGCTACATCCAAAGCACGCATTCCAGCAACACCATCCACAATTGGCGTTTTGTTTTTTTCTATTGCTTCTATAAATGCCTCAAGTTCAGTAGTTAATGCATCTTTATCGCATTTGAAGTTTTCCAATTCCAAAACATCCACCACATCTTTCGTCTCGATACCGTCAAACTTTCCCATCAAAATTTTAGGCATAACTTTGTAGATATTTTTTGATTTCTTCACAAAGCGCACTTTTTGATTTTGGAAATCAAGCGAGAAATATGCATCTTTCTGGAAAAATCTAAATTGCCGCGATTTTTTTAGCGAAATGCGACTGGAAGTTATGTTTGCCACTGCCCCATTTTCAAACTCGATACGTGCATTTGCGATGTCAATTTTTTTGGTCATCACGCTCGCACCACTTGCATTTATGTTTTTTATGTTGCTTTTTATGAACGCCAAGATTAAATCGATATCGTGAATCATCAATTCCAGAACAACTGGTACATCGGTGCCGCGTGCCGTAAACGGCGCGATACGATGGCATTCAATAAAAATAGGATTTTTTACTTTTTCAGCAATTTCTGTTACAACTGGATTGAACCGCTCTATGTGTCCAACTTGAATTTTTAGATTATTTTCGGAAGCTAATTTAATCAACTCTTCTGCTTGCCAAATTTCAGCAGTAATTGGTTTTTCGATGAAAACATGAATTCCTTTTTTAAGTGCTTTTTTGGCTAATTCAAAATGCGAAATGGTAGTCACAACATTGTATAAAACATCGATTTCTGCCAAAAGTGAATCGAAATCTGTAAAAATTTTTGCATCTAATTTTTCACCAATTTCTATCGCTCTTTTTCGATTTTTATCGTACAATCCCACAAATTCACACCTATCGCTTTGATTCAATATTCTAGCGTGATTTTGCCCAAATTTACCTACTCCAACAATTCCTACTTTTAGCAT
>CAYQOZ010000163.1:0-2399 GCA_964419355.1 uncultured Candidatus Cloacimonadota bacterium
TTATTTTGAAGCAAAAGATGTTACTATTGATTCGCAAAATATGACAGTTGATTTTGAAATGGAAGCATACCCAGCAGATCTAGCACTTTCTTACGCAAGAGCAGAAAATGGCACTTACTCGCTAATTACAAACTATACTTTAACTTGTGCGATAAAATTAACAGATGAAGAATTTTCTGAAGGTGACCTTTTTTCAAAAATGCGTTTCAAAGCACCAATGAATTCAAATGAGGGTGAGATTACAGCACAAATTTGGGAAGGTAATAATTTGCTTGCGGAAAAATTTGTGGAAAATTACACAGTCGAAGAATGGGTAGAAGTCAGTTTTGATAATTTTATTCAAATTGAAAGTGGCAAAGAATATTATGTTGGGTATTGCATAAATTCCGATACTGCTGATTTAGCATTTCACGATGCTGGACCGCGTATCTCGGGGAAAGGTGCATTCTTGCGAACTACTATTTGGATAAATTTGAACGAAACTAACTTTGATTATAATTTTTGCATTGAGGCTGTTTCAATTTCACAAAATTATGGAATTTTTAGTGGCAATATGCAGTTGAACGGGGGAGATGGAGAAATCGAAAATGCAGTTGTAAAAGCAGATTGTTTTTCTGCTCGACCAGATGCAAATGGTGATTTTTCTCTGTTTGTGAAACCAAATAGTTATGATGTTGAATTTTCTTTAATAGATTATGAAACCGCAACTTTAGTGAATGAAACTGTAAATCAAAGTGCAAATGTAGAATTAGAAAATGTGATTTTGAATTATGCGCCAGCTTCAAATGATGATGTTGAATTAGAAATTACGAATTACCAATTATCCAACTACCCAAATCCTTTCAATTTAGCTACGACTATTTCATTTTCTCTTAATGATAAACAAAACGAACAAGCTCAAATTGAAATTTATAATTTGAAAGGTCAACTTGTAAAAGTTTTCCCAACTACACCAAATCAACAAATAGTCTGGAACGCAGAAAATTCACCTTCTGGTATCTACTTTTATAAATTAGTTGTTGATGGTAAAGTTGCCGATACAAAGAAAATGATCTTGTTGAAATAATTAGAAATATTTATTCAAACACTAAAACTGCTCCGAATGGAGCGGTTTTTTTTGTCTTTAGACAAAAATGGGATGTTACTTCTATAAAAGTGGCATCCCAATCGTTGGGATAGTCCCCCGAACACCCTGGGAGCATTGCCAGATTGCTAAGCAGAAACGCCGTAGATGTTGATGGTTACTTTAAAGAGCTTTCTTTTCTAGAGAATGGTGGGATTTGGTATATATCCATCGTTCTCTTTTTATTGAAGATAGTGTTTCAACGAGCCTTCAGCAAAATTTTTCCAGTTCTTTCATATCATTACTTGATAAATCAAAAGGGTGCTTTCCTGATAGTCGACAACTGACTTCCTTTGCATTAATAATCTTATTTATGCTTTCTTTTGAAATCATTATTGAATCCCACTCATACACATCATATCCAACATCTCTATCTCCCTTGAACGGAAATGTTATATTTTCACCGTCTATAAGGAATATAACTTGATTGATAAAAAGCCAATGATTGCCTGAATAGCTAATAAACATCGAATATGTATCTTCTATTTTATTGTAAATAAAACTAACATGCATTACACTCGTTCATTGTTCCCATTATGCCATTGTCCCTCTGCCGTATAATATCTGATTTAGTATATGGATCATATCCATTTATCTTTTCTTCCTCACCACCGAAAGAAATAATTTTTTTTCGTTTGTCAATAATTTTTTATGGAGTAAAAAAGTTTCTAATTTTTGTGGAAAATCTAATCTGTACCTTCAATAGTTTCGATATAGAGTTCTTTGCCAGCGGTTAGTTCTGTATTGAAAGAATCACATTTTGGGCACATAAAGATTGGTTCATCAATCGAAAATTCGTGATTGCAATCGAGGCATTTGACACTAACATCTTTTTCTGTCATTGTTAGAATAGCATTCTCGAATCCTTCATAATCGTCTTTCATATATTTGAAATTTGTTAGCATTACTTCTTCTATAACCTGGTGAAATTTCCCAACTACAATTTTAACTTCGGTGATTTTTTTTAGATTTTCCTTGGTTTTTGTTTCTTTGGCAATTTCCAAAAGTGAATGAATGATTGCTCCTTCGTGCATATTTTCTCCTAATTTAAATTATTTTTATTTCTGTGTTTTGCCAAAAATAGTGGCGTACGTGAACTTTTTATTTTATTCACAAAATTATATCTTGCAACGTGATAACTTGGGTCAAAGCCAAAGAAGTTTTGCTTCATTTTAGCAAGTTCTTCTTGTTCGTATTCTGCAAGAGGTTTTATAATTTCATCATTTTTCCGAGTGTTAATTTTATTTGAAATTATAATATTATTTTTAATTAGAAT
>CAYQOZ010000164.1:0-2394 GCA_964419355.1 uncultured Candidatus Cloacimonadota bacterium
TACCTTTCCCCAGGTTATGAAGGTCAGAAGGATTTTACCGCTCAAAAAGTTGCATTTTATGAAGATTCAAGTGTGTCTATGGCTTATATGTTGCGTACGGGGATAGATTTTAATATGGGAATTTCGGCAATTCCGATTTTCAAAACAAAGAAAAATATTATTAGCGGTACGAATGTTGTTATTTTCCGAAATGAAGACAAAAAGAAAGAGGTTGCTGCGTGGGAATTTGTAAAGTGGTTTACCGATACCGAGCAAACAGCATATTGGAGCGAAAAAACTTATTATATGCCAGTACGCAAAAGTGCAATGAATGTAGATGCAATTAAAAAAAGAATTGAGAGCAACCCTGAAATTGCGTCTGTTTACAACCAACTTGATTATGCTACCTTTGAGCCACAAATTAGTGAATGGTTCGAGACACGGAAATACATCGAAGAACATGTTATTGAAAAGGTGATTAGAGGTATCTTGAAGCCACAAGAAGCACTCGATAATGCTGCCAAAATGATCGAAACTAAAATTGAAAAAAGGAACAAAAAATGAATATCACATTTCCAGATGGCGCAATAAAAGAATACCCAAAAAGCATTACACCAATTGAAATTGCGAAAAGCATTAGTCACGGTTTGGCGAAACAAATTATAGTTGCAAAAGTAAATGATGAATTGGTGGATCTCAATTTTAAAATTGTAGATGATGCCAAAATTATGTTTTTTAAATTTGATAGTGAAGAGGGAAGAGGCGTCTATTGGCACAGCTCTGCTCATCTTTTAGCGCAAGCAGTCAAATCTCTTTTTCCAAATGTAAAAGTTACAATTGGTCCTGCTATCGAAAATGGATTTTATTACGATTTTGATAAAGATATTCCATTTACCGATGATGATTTACTAAAAATCGAACAGAAAATGAAAGAGCTTTCTAAATTGCAAAATGTCTATAAAAGAGAAGAACTTTCCAAAAAAGAAGCGATCGAAAAATTCCAAAAAATGGGAGAAAAATACAAACTTGAACTTCTTGCTGATATTCCGGAAGATGAGACAATTTCTATCTACACTCAAGGCGATTTCACTGATTTGTGTCGCGGCCCACATCTTACTGATACTGCTAAAATCAAATCGATAAAATTGCTGAAAACTTCAGGAGCATATTGGCGTGGAGACGCAAAGAATAAGATGCTTCAGCGAATTTATGGCGTTAGTTTTCCATCTAATAAAGAACTTAATAAATATCTTCATAATTTGGAAGAAGCAAAAAAACGCGATCATCGTAAACTTGGAAAAGAACTGGACTTATACTCAATTTCAGATGATATTGGATCAGGTTTAGTTTTGTGGCATCCAAATGGTGCAACAATGCGTTCAATAGTGGAAAATTACTGGCAGAAACGCCATTTTGCAAAAGGTTATAAATTGGTTCAAACTCCGCATATAGGCAAAGCTGAACTTTGGGAAAAAAGTGGGCATTTGGGCTTTTATAATGAAAGTATGTACAGTGCCATTGAAGTAGATGGTCAAGAATATTATCTCAAACCGATGAATTGTCCATTTCACATTGCAATCTATCAAAATCAGCGTAGAAGTTATCGCGAATTACCAATCAAATATGCCGAAATGGGAACAGTTTATCGTTACGAAAATTCTGGTTCACTTCACGGTTTAATGCGTGTTCGAGGCTTCACACAAGATGATGCACACATTATTTGTACACCGCAACAACTTGATGCTGAAGTGGAAAATGTTGTCGAATTTTCCATCAACACTTTGCGTGCTTTTGGTTTTGAAAAATTCGATATTTACCTCTCTACAATGCCAGAAAAAGCGGTTGGTGAAAAAGCAGATTGGGATAAAGCAACCACTGCTTTGAAAAATTCCTTACAAAAATTAAATTTAGATTACAAAGTTGATGAAGGTGGCGGTGCGTTTTACGGTCCAAAAATAGACATCAAAATTAAAGATGCACTCAATCGTTCCTGGCAATGTTCCACCATTCAATTTGATTTTAATTTGCCAACTCGATTTGGAATGGAATACATTGGAGAGGATAATGCCCCACATCGTCCATTTATGATTCATCGTGCTTTACTTGGTTCTATTGAAAGGTTCTTTGGCACTCTCATCGAGTATCACGCAGGAAATTTCCCAGTTTGGTTATGTCCGATTCAAGTAAAAGTTTTACCAATTTCAGATCAATACATTGATTACGCCAAAAAAATTAACGAAACATTGATGGAAAATAATATTCGGAGCGAAGTTGATTTTCGAAATGAAAAGATTGGTTACAAAATTCGCGAAGCAGAAATGATGAAAATTCCATTTATGTTTATTATTGGTCAAAAAGAGGTGGAAGCGGATAGTGTCTCAGTTCGTCGTCATCAAGAGGGCGATTTAGGAAGTT
>CAYQOZ010000165.1:0-2394 GCA_964419355.1 uncultured Candidatus Cloacimonadota bacterium
AGAAAGTGAAACTGCCAAAAAATCAAAACAAATTTGTACAGAAACGATTACAAAATTGATAAATTAAGAGAGTATAAATGAAAAAAACAAAAATAATTGCAACCATTTCAGATTTAAAATGCGATGTGGATTTTTTACAAAAACTGCACAAAAATGGAATGAATATCGTGCGCTTAAATACAGCACATCAATCTTTCGATGGCTCTCAAAAAATAATTGAAAATGTACGGAAAATTTCCACCAGAATTCCGATTATAATCGATACAAAAGGACCTGAAATCAGAACGAATGGTGGAAAAAATATTACCGTAAAACAAGGTAGCATCATCAATTTGGGTGGTAATAAACAAAAAAAATCAAATGCAAAGTGTATTTTTGTAAATTATACAGATTTGGCAAAAAACATTCCGCTTAATTCACAAATTTTGATAGATGATGGAGACATCGCTCTCAAAGTTATTGATAAAAACCATAATGTATTGAAGTGTAAAGTATTAAATAATGGGGTTATCAAAAAACACAAAAGCATTAATATTCCTGGTATTTCCCTAAATTTACCCCCTTTGACTGAAAAAGATAAAAATTATGTTAATTTTGCTATCGAAAATAATGTTGATTTCATCGCTCATTCATTTGTTAGAAACAAACGAGATGTTTTGGAATTGAAAAAAATTATCAATGAAAATAACAGCAACATTAAGATCATTGCTAAAATTGAAAATGAAGAAGGTGTTCTGAACATAGATGAAATTTTGGAAATTGCCGATGGAATTATGATTGCACGAGGTGATCTCGCCATTGAGATGTCACAAGAAAAAATCCCAGTTATTCAAAAAAAGATTATTCGTTTATGCAAAAAAGCTCAAAAACCTTCTATCGTTGCCACCCAAATGCTTCATTCGATGATTTTAAATCCGCGACCAACCCGTGCAGAAGTTAGCGACATTGCCAATGCTATTTATGATGGAACAGATGCAGTAATGTTAAGTGGTGAAACATCTTGTGGCAATTATCCAATTGAATCTGTCCAACTTATGAGCTCAATCGCAAACGAGGTCGAAGTAGATTCAAACAAACATTTCCAAAAGCAAAATGAGAATAGAATGGCATTTCTATCTTATTCGGCTGTTCTTGCCGCAAAAACACTCTCTTGCAAAGCGATTATTGCAGATACTACGAGTGGAAAAACGATTTCAGCTTTATCTTCCCACAAATGCAATCACACTATTTTTGCAATGTGTTATGATAAAATTGTGATGCGACAA
Organism: uncultured Candidatus Cloacimonadota bacterium; assembly: GCA_964419355.1. Taxonomy (GTDB): domain Bacteria; phylum Cloacimonadota; class Cloacimonadia; order Cloacimonadales; family TCS61; genus TCS61. Next base: position 1,266 of record CAYQOZ010000165.1, read on the forward strand.
GTAGCCTTATTTTACGGCGTGCGAGCATTTTACATCGAAAAATGCGAAACAAATGAAGATTTTAAAAAAGAGTGTTTAGACATTTTATTGGAAAATAATTACTTGGACAAAAATGATGATGTTGTTATCGTTGCTGGTAGCTACGGTCCAGCGCACGGAGCTTCTTTTGTTGAAATTTCGAAAGTTTCTCAGCTAATCCAAAGAGAAAATAGGAGATAATCTTTGACAAAAAATTTGTTTATTAAAGTTTGGATGATATGAAAAATGTGATTGAAAATGGGAATAAGTAATATTGTGTTTATAACACCAAATCAGAGTTATATGTGCTATGGGATTTAGGCACTAGTTAGGCAAAATTCTGTCACTGCCTAAAAATGGAAAACTTTTTAATCTTTAAGGAGATAATATGAATACTATGACAAAACCAAAATGGCTCAACACAAAAGAATACCCATTTGAATCGAATTTTTTCAAAACATCAATTGGAAGATTGCATTATGTCGACGAAGGTAAAGGTGAACCAATAATTTTCGTGCATGGAAATCCAGCATGGTCTTTTGAATTTAGGAATCTCATAAAAGAATTTTCAAAGACAAACAGATGTATCGCACCAGATCACATAGGATTTGGATTATCAGATAAACCTGCCAATTGGTCATATCTACCAAAAGAACATGCTAAAAACCTAGATGATTTTTTAGAATCGTTAAATTTGAAAAATATTACTTTGGTAGTTGGGGATTGGGGCGGACCAATTGGATTATCATATGCAATAAATCATCCTGAAAGGATTAAGAATATTATTATTACCAATACTTGGCTTTGGTCTGTAAAAAATGACTGGTATTATCAGATGTTTAGCAAATTTACTGGCGGACCAATCGGCAGATGCCTTATCAAAAAGTATAATTTTTTTGCGAACAATATAGTTAAGACTGCTTTTGGTGATAAAACAAAACTAACACCAGAAATTCATAAACACTTTTTGATGCCTCTTGATAATTCAAAAGAAAGAATAGGAACTTATGTATTTCCAAAACAAATTATTGGTTCTTCAGAATGGATTAAATCGTTGTGGGATAAAAATGATGTTTTGAAAAATAAAAATATTCTTATCGCATGGGGAATG
>CAYQOZ010000166.1:0-2374 GCA_964419355.1 uncultured Candidatus Cloacimonadota bacterium
ACCAATATGACGGAACAATTCGCTCATGAAAGCTTGGCAAAAACGCATAACTTCATTATCAGATTTGCCTTTTGGATCAAAGTCAGATCCACCTTTTCCACCACCCATTGGGAGTGTTGTTAAACTATTTTTGAACACTTGCTCGAATCCAAGAAATTTCAAAATTCCCAAATTTACGGTTGGATGGAAACGAAGTCCACCTTTGTAAGGACCAATTGCACTGTTAAATTCAACACGGTAACCACGATTAACCTGAACTTCTCCATTGTCTAATACCCAAGGAACACGGAAAATAATAATGCGTTCTGGCTCAACGATTCTTTCAAGAATTCTTGCTTCTTTGTACTTCGGATTTGCTTCCACAAAATCCCAAAGCGTCTCTACTACTTCATCAACTGCTTGAATAAATTCTGGTTGTGCCGGATTTTTGGCTTCTACATTTGCCATAAAATCTTTAAAAGTCATAATTCATCTCTCCTTTTTTTTATTTTTATAATGCAAGAGAAATTTCAAAATCAGTTTTGGCTGTCAAGATGTTTCTTAAATATTTTCTCAAAAATTAAGAAGAGTAATTTGGATGATAAAAAGTATTTTGTATGAGTTGTATTTGAAACTTGTTATTCTTTGAAGAATTTTTGGATTTGATAAAAAAACAAGGAATATCATATAATTGATAAACCTTGTTTTGTTGGTGCAGAAGGCGAGATTCGAACTCGCACACCATTAGATGGCACAAGATCCTTAGTCTTGCGTGTCTGCCAATTCCACCACTCCTGCAAATATATTATTCTGTTGCTGGTTCCGTAATAGGCGGTATTTCCTGCATTTCATTAGCTTCTTTTGTTACTCTTTCTTTTTCAATTGTTTTAGCAGCTTCTGAAACTTTTGGCTTGCTATTTGATCGTAATTGAAAAGCTAATAGAATACAATTTAACATAAAAAGAACCGCCAAAATTTTGGTAGCATTCTTCAAAAAGTTGGATGCACCTTGAGAGCCAAGAACATTCGAAGCTGCACCACCAGCCAGACCTTCTAAAGCATTACCTTTACTTGATTGGCCAAGAATTACCAAAATCAAACCTACCGAAATAATTACATGTATAATCATTAAAAACGTGAATAACCAATTCATTTTAACTCCTAATATTTTATTGAGAAAGCACAAATAATTAGGTCGGTTTTTGTGTCAAACATTATGTCAAAATTATCCCAATCCAATCTCTTTTCGAAGAAAAATCATTTTATCAGAAACGATTTTACTCGCTTTTTCAGAACCATTTTTCAGAACTTGATCGAGATAATTTTTGTCATCAATAAGTTTGTTATATTCATCTCGTATCGGCTCTAAAGTTGTGTTCATTACTTCAAAAAGCTTTTGTTTTGCATAACCCCAACCCATTTCGCCTGCCAGATATTTATTGCGTAGTTCAGCAATTTGATTTTTGTCAGCAAAAAGTTTGTAAAGTGCGAAAATATTGCATTTATCTGGATTCTTCGGCTCTTCCAAAGTTTGTGAATTAGTAACAATTTTCATAATTAATTTACGCAATTTTTTGGGAGGGAGGAAAAGCGGAATTGTGTTATTGTAACTTTTACTCATTTTCCTGCCGTCCAAACCGATAACATAACCAGTATCTTTTGGAATTATAGCTTCGGGTATTTTTAACAGTTCTTTCCCATAATTATGGTTGATGGATTGTGCAATATCAATCGCCATTTCCAAATGCTGTTTCTGATCTTTTCCCACCGGAACGACATCAGCATCGAATTGCAGAATATCCGCCGCCATTAAAATAGGATAGGTGAAAAGCCCGATATTCACGCCATCATCAGGGTCTTTGCCATTTTCAATATTATCTTGAACCATCGCTTTGTAGGAATGGGCCCGATTCATCAAACCTTTAGAAGTGAATGCCATCAGAAATGTTGTCAGTTCAAAAGTTGCTTGCACCGCAGATTGCTTATACAAAATTGATTTTTGTGGGTTAAGCCCCATTGCCAACCAAGTTGCTGTAACTTCGTAAGTTAGCTCGCGAATAATTTGCGGATTTCTCATCGTGTTTAAGGCGTGATAATCTGCTATAAAATATCTGGTATCATACTCATCCGCCAACGCAATAGCGGGTTTATACATTCCTAAGTAATTTCCGATGTGAGGAAGACCAGTCGGCTTGATGCCTGTTAAGGCGATTTTTTTATTTGGTGATTCCATTTTATCATCCTTTATTAATCCAACAAATGCGTAATAACACCTGAGCGAAGTTTTGGCTCGAACCAAGTTGATTTTGGTGGCATTACTTCGCCAGCGTCTGCAATGTTCATCAATTGCTCGATGGAAGTTGCGAACATAGAAAAAGCCACAGCCTCACCGGCA
>CAYQOZ010000167.1:0-2320 GCA_964419355.1 uncultured Candidatus Cloacimonadota bacterium
CCACAACTACCATTGGTGGAATTTACATTTCGTTTCCGATTGCCGCCGTTTTATACAAAAAAGGTGCAAAATTAAGCATCATTTTTACCTATATCGGTGCGGCGGCTGTTTGCCGTGTTCCGATGACGATTTTTGAAGCATCATTTTTGGGCGTAAAATTTACCTTAATCAGATTATTTATATCACTTCCACTCATCATAATTTCATCTTTAATGTTGGAAAAAATAATGATTTACAAAAAACTTAAAATAAAGGAATAAGTATGTTTGAATATCAAAAACATCATAAATTTTTTGCTCAGATTGCTGGCTCAATGGAAGAAATCGGCGCTACTGAATTGAAGGAATTTGGTGCAAAAAAAATAAATATAGCATATCGTGGTATCCACTTTGAAACCGATTTATCTCACATTTATCGCATCAATTTTCAAAGCAGAGTAATCAGCCGAATTTTGGCACCACTTCTAACTTTCGATTGCCACTCCACCAAGTATCTCTACAATTTAGCGGTAAAAATAGAATGGGACAAAATTCTAACTTTGAAGAAAACCTTTGCCATTTATGCAAATGTTGCCAACAGTAAAATAAAGCATTCAAAGTATGCTTCACTTGTTTTGAAGGATGCAATTGCCGATTACTTCAAAGATAAATATGGTGAACGACCGAATATTGACACCGAAAATCCCGATGTAGTTTTGAATCTCTTTATTCATCAAAATCGTGCAACAATAAGTTTGGATACTTCCGGGCAGCCGCTTCACAAAAGAGGATATCGCACTTCCAAAGGTTCGGCACCAATGATAGAAACTTTGGCGGCCACAGTTATTCGACTTTCTGGTTGGAGCGGTAAAACGCCACTTTACGACCCAATGTGTGGTAGCGGAACGCTACTTTGCGAAGCATTAATGCATTATTGCAGGATTCCAGCAAATCACAAAAGAGAAAAATTTGGCTTTGAGAACTTACCAGATTTTGATGAAACGGAATGGCAAAAAGTAAAAGAAAACAGCAATCGTAATTTGCGTGAATTACCAAAAAATTTACTTTTTGGAAGTGATATTAGCTTTTACGCAATTAGAGATGCAACGGCGAATGCAAACAGTTTACTTTCTGGAAATTTGGTTAATTTCCAACAAGCAAATTTTAAAAATTTACCCGAAATTCGCGGTGCGATAATAGTATGCAATCCACCTTACGGAATTCGTTTGGGAGACGAGAAAAGTGTGGCAAAACTTTATAAAGAATTTGGTGATTTTCTCAAGCAAAAATGCAAAAGTTCAACCGCCTACATTTATGTAGGCGACCGCAAATTAATTCCTGCAATTGGACTAAAACCATCACGAAAAATACCATTAAAAAATGGCAATTTAGATGGACGATTACTTAAAATTGATATTTATTAGTAAAAAATATAACGAGGTGAAAAATGCAAAATGCAACAAATGAAGCAAACGACGCAAAGTTAATGCAGAAAAATTTAGATGGTATTAAGCACAAACTCATTATTTTAAGCGGAAAAGGCGGAGTGGGTAAAAGTACAGTTTCAGTTAATTTAGCAAACGGATTAGCCAGCAAAGGTTATAAAGTGGGAATTTTAGATGTTGATATTCACGGTCCATCTATTCCAAAAATGTTAGGAATTGAGGGACAATCATTAAAAATACCCACAACAGAAAAACGCCCTTTTCCGGTTCAAGTTAACAAAAATCTTTACGCTTTATCCATTGCCACATTAGTGCCAGATGCAGATAAACCAATAATTTGGCGAGGACCGCTGAAGATGGGTGTCATTAAACAATTTTTACAAGATATTCAATGGCCAGAATTAGATTATCTCATTATCGATAATCCTCCCGGAACTGGTGATGAACCGCTTTCAGTGATACAATTATTAAAAAATGTTTCTGGTGCAGTCATTGTATCTACTCCGCAAGATGTGGCTTTTTTAGATGCAAGAAAAACCATTAATTTTTCGCAACAATTGAATGTTCCAATTTTAGGAATTGTAGAAAATATGAGTGGGTTTATTTGTCCAAATTGTGGTGAACAACATGAAATATTCAAAGGAAATGGTGCAGAAAAAGCTGCCAAAGATTTTGGACTAGATATTTTGGGGAAAATTCCAATTGATCCCAATATTGTACTTTCTGGTGATAGTGGAAAATCTTTTGTCGCAGATTATGCTGAAAGTAAGCCAGCCAAAGAATTTGAAAAAATTGTTAATACAATCATAAAAAAAATGAAATGAAAATTTTAACTGAAATAATTTAGGAGAAAATTATGAACTTCAAAAAACATCCAGAAAGAGAATTGCGACACAT
>CAYQOZ010000168.1:0-2298 GCA_964419355.1 uncultured Candidatus Cloacimonadota bacterium
ATAAAAATAGTGGATGTAAGTAAATGAAAAAGAATGTAGTTGCGATTGTCGGAAGACCAAATGTTGGGAAATCAACTCTTTTCAATCGAATTTGCAAAAAGCGAAGTGCTATAGTAGACTTCGAAGAAGGTGTAACGCGCGATCGAAAATATGAAGAAGCCGAATGGTCAGGTAAAAAATTCATAATTGTTGATACAGGCGGAATTATTCCAAAATCAGATAGTAGTATCGATAAAGCGGTCAAATTCCAAGCTGAAGTTGCCATTACAGAAGCAGATTTAGTCTTGTTTGTAGTGGACACAAAGGTTGGCACAGCAGACATTGATTTGCAAATAGCAAAAACCCTCTCACCCCACCGCGAAAAAGTAATTTTGGTGGCAAATAAAACTGATAATGAAAAAGATGATTTAGAAGTTTATGATTTTCTTAAATTAGGCTTCGGTGAACCATTTCCAGTGGCAGCGGCAAATGGACGTAACATCGGAAATTTCTTGGATTTACTGATTTCCAACATCGATGATGATGATGTCGAAGAAGAAAAAATTGATGAAATAAAAATTGCCATCGTTGGCAAACCAAATGTGGGAAAATCTTCGTTAATCAATAGATTAATCAAAAAAGAAGCCAATATTGTTACCGATATTCCTGGCACAACGCGTGATTCAATTGACTTTGTGGTCGAACATAATAATGAAAAAATAAGGTTTATTGATACCGCTGGATTGCGACGAAAAAAACGCATCAAATATGGTGTCGAATATTTCAGCAATATGCGTACCATCGAAAGCATCAACCGTGCCGATGTTGTTTTGGCTGTTATTGATGCAAACGATGATATTTCCAGTCAAGATCAGAAGATAATTTCATACGCATCTCGCAATTTTAAAGATATTATTCTCGCTATCAATAAATGGGATTTAATCGAAAAAGATAATAGCACAACCGGCGAATTTGTGCGTGATATTAGAGAAAAATTACGATTTGTAGAATACGCTCCAATCATCTTTATTTCAGCGTTAACTGGGCAACGAATTCATAAAATTTTTGACCTCATCTTGAAGGTTAAAGAAGAGAGTAGTAAACGCATTTCGACTTCAAAATTAAATGATTTTCTCAAAAAGACAACAGCCAAATTTCCGCCCTCACATTCGAGTGGAAAACACGCAAAAATCTACTTCTGCACGCAAGTAAAAACACATCCCCCAACCTTTGTTTTTTTCTGCAATAATCCAGATTATATCACCGTTCATTACAGACGCTACCTCAATAACCAATTGCGTGAAAATTTTAAATTCGAAGGTGCCACAATTCGCACATTTTACCGCGGACGCGGTGAAGACGAGTTGTAAGTAAAAGCTAGAAAAGGAAGAAAAAATTATGTTAATTAAAAGTTTAATATTCATCGTCGCAACCTATTTAATCGGTTCGATTCCAACGAGTTACATCATGGGAAAAACCTTAAAAGGAATCGACATTCGTAAATTTGGCAGTGGTAATGTGGGTGCTACAAATGCATTGCGAGTTTTGGGAACAAAAATTGGTATCATCACGCTTTTGTTCGATATAGCAAAAGGTGCAGTACCAATAATTATTGCTAAACATTTCGGATTTGAGGGCATAACTTTGGTAATAATTGCCTTCGCCACAATCTTGGGTCATATTTTCACGATTTTCCTTAAATTCAAAGGTGGAAAAGGGGTGGCAACATCGGCCGGCGTTTTCGGTGCACTCGCACCAATTCCACTTTTAATTGCTCTCTCTGTTTTTATCATTATAGTCTGGATTACAAAATATGTTTCACTTGGCTCAATTCTTGCTGCAATCACACTATTCTCAGTTGAGCTTATTATAAATATTCGAAATAACTTTGATGAAAAAGAAATTTTTGCACTCATTTCACTCATCACATTTTTTATCATCATTAAACATAAAACAAATATCAAAAGATTACTTTCAAGTAGTGAAAATAAAATTAGTTTTGGAAAAAAATAGTAATGGAAAATCCGTTTGAAATTGCAACTGTAAAAGCAATAACCGACAATCATATTTTTGTGGAAATGGAGCAATCTAGCTCTTGTGAATCGTGTGCAATGGGTGGTGTTTGTCATACAAATGGAAAAAGTGTAACTCATAAAATCAAAACAGATTTAGAAGTAGAAATCAGCGATAAACTGCAAGTAGAAGTTTCACCAAAATTACGTGTTTTATCATCTTTTATCATCTTTATTTTTCCTATTTTCACAATGATTATTTTTTATCTTACGGCTAAATTTGGTCTCAATTTCAAAGAAGATTTTG
>CAYQOZ010000169.1:0-2297 GCA_964419355.1 uncultured Candidatus Cloacimonadota bacterium
TTTTTCTGAATTCAATCGTGAGTTTAGTCTATTTCCCTTATGCAATGCGGATTGCAGGTAATAAAGATGCTAAAAAATCTTACCGAAAAGTTTTTAACTTTTACATTTTATTTGGCGGAATATTAGGTTCATTAATTATTCTTTTTGCTTCAGAGATTTTCCACATTTTCATTGATGAAGCATATTATGACGCTTTTAAAATTGTCTTTTTTGGGGTGATTTCAAATTACTTATTGGGTGTATTCAACATTATTAATTTAAGTTTTTATGTGAAGAAAAAAGCTGGAAATATAGCAATCGCAGTAATCATTGGTGCAATTTTGAACATCGTTTTAAATTTTTTATTAATCCCAAAATTTGGTATTTTTGGTGCAGGTTGGGCTTCCATTATTGCCTATTTGTTTACTGTTTTGATGAATTATTTTTATGCTGAAAGGTTACATTCTGTGAAATATAATTTTGCTTATTTTACTTTAGGATTATCCACTTTATTTGGGTTTGCTTATCTAAGTTCATATCTTCCAGAAAATCTATTTTTACCAAAATTAATAGCTGTTTTAGCTATTTCTATCACAATTCTCCTTAAAAAGAAAACAGAAATTAAAAGGATATTTAATGAAATTCAAAACTAAGGTGGAATTCACTAAAAATATAGATTTTTCGACTTTTGGAAAAACAGTTATTATTGCTGATGTAAATATTATAAATTACATCGGGAATAGTGATTTACCAATTTTTAAACTGAATGCAACTGAGAAAAATAAGAATTTAGATACAGTTCAAGAAATTTATACATTTTTCCAAAATAATAATGTAAATCGTGCCACAACTGTCATTGGAATTGGCGGTGGAATCACAACCGATATAGCCGGATTTGCAACTGCAACTTACATGCGAGGATGCAGATTAATTTTAATTCCAACAACTCTTTTGGCGATGATAGATGCTTCTATCGGTGGTAAATCTGCGGTTAATTTCCAAAATATAAAGAATAACATTGGCACATTCTATCCAGCTGAAAAAATTATTGTAAATTTCGATTTTTTAAATTCACTTTCCGAAAATGAGATGCAAAATGGTTTAACCGAAATCATCAAAACAGCTTTAATAAAAGAGAGTTCATTAGTCGAAAAATTATTGAATAGAGAAGATTTGAAAGAAATTATTAAGCAAACAATTGAGCTAAAACTTTCGATTTGCCAACTCGATTTACACGATAAAGGTGAACGCAGATTACTCAATTTGGGACATACCTTTGGACATATTATCGAAGCACTTTCAAATTATGAAATTCCACACGGAAATGCTGTAGCAGTTGGCATTCGTTTGGTTGCAAAGGTTAGTTCGTTGAATAAATTAATCTCTGAAGCTGATTTTAAGAAAATTACTAATCTCCTCGATTTGTATGATTTACCCAAAAAGATTAATTTAACATTTACTGAAAAACAGGTAATAGCACTTCTTTTAAAAGACAAAAAAATGACTACAGATGCAAACTTGATTTTATTTAATGGTTTTCAAAAAGCAATTGTAAAACAAGTTTCCGTAGCAGAATTCTATCAATATTTTTTGATGTTAAAAACAAATTAAAATAAAGACACTGAAAAACAAAAATTAGCAGGCGACAGTTTATCGCCTGCTAATATCTACTTATTTGAGTAAGATCATTTTCTTAGTATCAACAGCTTTGCCATCGACAATAAGTTTGTAGAAGTAAACGCCGTTGGCATGATTTGATCTTTGCCAATTAACCGATGTTTGTTCTTTGCTGATGGTTATCTCATCCACCTTCTGACCTCTGATGTTATAGATTTCAATTCGTGCCTTTTCGGGTGAATTCGTGGTTAAAGAAAAAGAAATCATGGTCTCACCTGTAAACGGGTTAGGGTGGTTGGTTAATTGGTAATTATGGTTAACTGGCAACTCATAATCCTCTGCATTTTGTGGAAATTGAAATTCGTAGCAACCCATGTCGATTGTATCTCCCGAAACACGGGGGTTACCAGCCAGGTCGAATTCGGGTAAAATTACCCCATCGGGTAGATCTAGCGTACCCGCATCTATGCAAGGTGAATCTGCCGAGAGCGAGTAGTAGGCAAAATCTCCACCCGCACCGTAAAAGAGCGGATCTGCGTCTATGTTACCCTCCAGCCAATTTATTATAGATCCTGGCTCACAATATACATTATCGGGACCACCCTCTATGTTTGAATGCGAAACATAGGTGATGGCATCATTCAAACTTACGATGCTTCTTTAATTTTACAATATGTGGTTGGCATTATTGATGAATTTCC
>CAYQOZ010000170.1:0-2295 GCA_964419355.1 uncultured Candidatus Cloacimonadota bacterium
GCCTTTCGGTTCACGACTAATTTTATTCTTTTACACTTCCTAGTGTTAAACCAGAAACTAACCATTTACTCAATGATAAAAATAGGATAATTACCGGAATACTGATGATTAGTGCTGCCGCTGCATACATTCCCCACTCGGTCGTCATATTTCCTTGCAAGCTTTTTAGACCAAGTGGAATGGTAAACATATCTTCATACCATAAAATTTGAGCAGCTACAATATACTCATTCCACGCTGTCATAAATGAGAAAAGAGCAGTAATAACGAGAGCCGGTGCGGCGAGTGGTAAAATTATTTTCCAAAAAGCTAAGATTTTTGAAGCACCATCAATTTTGGCAGATTCTTCTAAACTTGTTGGAATTGTGTCATAATACCCTTTCATTAGCCAAATACAAAATGGTAACGCTGAGGCACTATACATTATCACCAATCCCGTAAAACTATTGACGAGGTTTAATTTTGCAATCATAATGTAAAGCGGTAATAGAAGCATTGTAGCTGGGAACATTTGCGTTACGAGCAATGAGAGCAACCCTGCTTTTCTACCTGGAAAGCGGAAACGCGAAAAAGCATAACCAGCCGTTGAAGCCAGCATTACGCCGGTAATTGTAACAACAAGCGTTATCAGCAAACTATTTCTAATCCAAAGCAAAAATGGTTTTTCAGTAAATAATTTTACATAATTTTGGAAAGTTGCACTTTCAGGGATGACGCGTAAAGACTCGTTCAGAAGATTATCTCCTGGTCGCAAAGAAATTGTCAAAACCCGTAAGATAGGATAGATAGAAATTATTACAAAAAGGATGATTATCATATAAATTAAAATTGTTTGAATTGTTTTATTCATTGAATTATCCTTAACTTTTTTCTGCCACATTGGAACGATTCATAAAAGTAACACTAAATATTACCAATAAAATAAATATCACCATCGAGAATGCAGCAGCGTACCCATAACGATAGAGATTAAAGGCTGCACGGTAAACATACGAAACCAAAATATGAGTGTGATCGGCTGGTTGACCGCCATTAGTAACGAGCCACATCACATTCAAATTATTGAAAGTCCAAACTATTCCAAGTGTAATAGCTGGAATCATTACGGGCTTTAGTAATGGAAGAGTTATATTTAAAAATCTTTTCCAAGGCGAAGCACCGTCAATTTTGGCAGCTTCGTAAAGTTCGTGTGGGACAGATTGCAAGCCACCAAGAGCGATTACCATCATAAAAGGAATACCAAGCCAAATGTTGGTGATAATACAAGCAATGAAGGCAGTTGTCGGTTCAAAAAGCCAATTGATAGCATGCAATCCAACTTTTGCTAACAGCAAATTTATTGCACCAGTATCCGACATAAACATTCCGCGCCAAGTAAGAGCTGTGATGTATTGTGGAACTGCCCAAGGTAAAATTAGGAGAACACGGAAAATTGCTTTTCCGGGTAAATCGCGATTCAAAAGAACAGCGAGGAAAACGCCAAAGACAACGTGAAACAGAACGTTTACAACTGTCCAAATAATCGTTTTGAAAAAAACTGAATAAAAAATAGTTTCAGAAAAAACTTTTATATATTGCGTAATTCCCACGATTTCCCAAGAATTTACATTGGTCATATTCATGTTTGAAAATGAGATAATAATATTGTAAAAGAATGGATAAATGACTACTCCAAAAAGAATAATTGCCGCAGGAGCTGCCATTAACACTGCGAAACGAGAATTTTGTGTTTCAAAAGATTTCGGTTTACGTAATAAAATTAAAATAAATTTATAGATGAAAATGTAGGTGAGAAAAAGCCCTAATAAAATGCTAATTGCAATGAAAATATTACGGATGAGGTTCGATTTTTTGGCTTCACCACCATCTTCGAACATTGAAGCAATTTTTTCTTCTGCAAGTTTTTGTTGATATACAGCGGCCTCTTGGGGGGTCATCTTGCCTGCAATTACTTCTTGCAAAGCCGGTCGCATCGCATCCCAGACTGCCCGCATTTCAGGAATAATCGGCATCAATTGTCCAACCGCAATTTGTTTCGCTGATTCTTTCAAGGTGGCATCGTTCATGAAATCTGGATTTTGCTGTAAAGTTTTTAAAGATGGAATTGATTTGTGAACAGAACAAAATTGTTTTTGAGCATATTCAGAAGTGAGAAATTCTATCAGTTTTGCAGAAGCTTCCAACTTTTCCCCACCAACCGATGAATTAATTGAATAGCCAGTAGCAGAAACCATCGGTGCACACCACATTTGTGATTTTTCTACGAATGGAATACGGGTAAGTCCAAAATCCACC
>CAYQOZ010000171.1:0-2293 GCA_964419355.1 uncultured Candidatus Cloacimonadota bacterium
GAATGCGATAAAGTATGTGAGCATCTACATTTAGCAATGCAATCTGGTGATGATGACATCTTAGCAAAAATGAATCGAGGTTATAGCAGTGAACATTTTTACGAAATTGTGAAAAAATTACGTAATGCAATGCCAGAAATAGCCATTACGACCGATATTATCGCTGGATTTCCAGGTGAAACAGAAGAGCAATTTCAAAAAACTTATGATTTGATGCAAAAAATAGAGTTTGATTATGCATTTACTTTCAAGTATTCACCACGAAAAGGGACTAAGGCTGCCGAGTTTACCAATCAAATTGATGAAAATGTCCGTTTAGAGCGGCTTCAACGACTGATAAAACTTCAAGAAAAGATTACTTTAAAGAAATATAAAAAACAAATTGGTAAAACAAAAGAGATTTATGTCGAGAAAATTAGTAAAAAATCTGACCGAGAAGTTGCTGGAAAAAGCAGAGACTTCAAAATTACCGTCTTTGAAGGCGATAAATCTTTAATCGGTCAGTTCGTAAAAGTCAAAATAATTGATGCAGTTGGCTGGACACTTCGAGGAAAATTAGTAATATTTTAATATAATTTAAAACGATTAGTAACACAAACTATGTATAAAAAAAGAGTAGCGACGCCATGATGTTTGAAAAACAAACCCCCAGCTCCACGTCCGAAACGGCTTCGCTACATCAAGTAATAAGAAGGTTAGAGAAGGAAAAATACTGTATGAATCAGTGGCGACAACCCTCTCTGCCAAATCAGATATGTCGAGTATTTCTCCAAACGCAAGTGGACGCTCTAACCAAAACGACAAGAATTTAACGCAACAAAAAAGTCAAGATTTTTTAAAATCTACCGATAAATTTTCATCCGATAAAGAATGGATGCAAATATCAATTTTAAAGCCCCAAAAAATAATTTCTATATCTTATCATTAAAATAAAATTAATTTAAACGAGGAGAGAAAAATAAAATCACAAATAGCGAATAAATAGCGTGGTCGTAACCAATGATAATGAATATTATGTAAACTACTATGTCTTAACGTAAGTTCTTCTCTGTCAATTCATTACTTGTGATGTTAATTTTAGTTTTATTCATTTGTTTTAAATGTGCTTACCTTTACTGTTTGTTTTTAAAAATCGATTTTGAGCAACGATAAATAATTTTAAATGATATTTCATTCAAAAAAAATAGCAACAAGACTGTTGCTATTTTAAGGTTTAAATAAAAAAATCAAACTTTGAATTTTTTTGCTAACCATTCACCAACTTTTAAATATTCAATTTCTTGCAGATGAATTTTAAAAAGTGCGTAACCAGGCGCTGCGGGGTCATCCCAAAATTGTTTAATGTAGGGTATCACTTCCATAATTTTGCGTTTCATCTCAATTTCGCTAATTCTTTCGGAAACACCAGCTCCACGAATATAACCTTCATTTTCTGAATCATCTAAAGTTAAACAAAATTCTACATTTTTACATTCATTCAATTGTTTAACTTTGGCATCATCCCCACTGGTAGCAATAAAAAATTCGCCTTCGAGATAGATTAGCGTGATCGGTCTTACGCGTGGAAATTTTTCGCCAAATGTAGCTAAATAAACCTTTTGCGTTTGCTTGAAATAATTATGAACTTCTTTTTTCATAGTTTTTTTCCTTTAATAAAATTTTTAAATATTTTGAAATTCTGCTCAATTTGAGATTTGTTTTCTAATTCACTCTTGAAGAAATTACCCTTTGCTGCAAATCGTTTTTTACTGTTTTTGAGCGATTGTTGCCCATATTCAAAAGTAATTTCTGGATGAAATTGAACACCCCAAATAGGTAAATTTTTATATTGATAGCTTTGGATAGCACAATTTTTGTTTTCCGCAATTATCTGAAAATCGTTGTTTAAATTAAAAACTTCTTCAAAATGAGATTCGTATAAAACTGGGTTTTGTATCCCTTCGAAAAGTGTATTTTCTTTCAGTTTAATGTTCCGCCAACCCAATTCTGGCGTTTTACTTTGTCTGCAAACATTTTTTTTCATCAATGCTTTTGCCAACATTTGATGACCGTAACAAATCCCCAAAATGCGTTTGGTCATAAATGTTTCAACAATTCCATAAATCTTTTCATCACAAGCATTTTTTTGCGATGCAAAAAGAGCAGAACCGGTAATGAGAAGGTGCGAAAACCTATCTGTATTGCCAACCGGTTTGGAAAGATGTATCGATTCAAAATCAATGTTTAATTTGCCCTAGATATCAGTATAAAGTGCATCTAATCGTGCAATTCCAGCTTCGGCTTGGGTTCAATT
>CAYQOZ010000172.1:0-2293 GCA_964419355.1 uncultured Candidatus Cloacimonadota bacterium
TTCCCCTTTTTTATGGAGATATGTGCCGTAGGTATTTATAAATAATTGCATAGTTTTCTTTTTTAAAGGCGACAATTGTCATTGTCACTTTCAAAATGATTAAATAATGTAATTCTCATCTTTTCGTTTCCAGCCGGTTTGGTCATCATAACAGGATTCAACAACATTATTCGGAATAAAGACAATTCCGGTATTTTCATATTCTTGTTCAGGAACATATTTATCCGGAATGGAAATCACATAATCATAGAATTTTTTTTTGAATTTCAGGAATTCGGTTTTTCGTTTGAAGGTGTCTTTTATTTGTTTTAGATTTTTGAATTTTTGCCAGACATCGATTGCAGTTTCGTCATACTCGATAAAGACATCTTTTTTGTCGAATAATTTGTCATCTATCAACTTGAATGATTTGAACAAATCAGCGAACTGCAAATTTTCTAAAAATCCTAAAATCTTATCCGATTCATCTTCTGCAATTTTCTCCTTAATAATTTGATAATATGAATCCATATTTTTCAAGAATTCTGTTTCAGAAATTCTTATTTTGTTTCCTAACGATTCTTTTGTCTCAATAATACTCAACGCAGATTTCCCATAAATATATTTTGAAAATGGAGTATTATTGTGATCTTCATTTAAAATTTCAAATATTATTACATTCCCCTTTTTTTCTGAAAAATTACGATTACATCTTCCGCAAACCTGATTTATAGATTCAAGCGGAGCAAAATCACGCCAAACATTCTCGACATCGATATCTACTCCTGCTTCTATCATCTGTGTAGAAATAATTATTTTTCTTTTTTTTGATTTTTTGATATTTAGAATTTTTTCAAATCTATGTTTGGGAATAATATTCGTGGCGAGATAAAAATATTCAGCATTCAAACCCATCTTTTTCAAATTCTCAAATAACTCGATAGAAGAATTTATTGTATTCATTACAAACAAAAAAGATTCATCAGAATTATCAATTTCATTTTTACATTTCTCTATAAAATTTTGTAGTTCAATACTTTCTGATTCAAAATTCAAATTTACTCTATCGAATTGAGAAAAATATTTTGATTTATCTGGAACTAATTCTATTATTTCATTTGATCCAAAAATTCTTGGCTGCGTAGCTGTTATCAAAACAAAATAGATATTGAACATTTCGGAAATTTTCAAAATCGTTTTTCTAATAAGTTTCCAATATTTATAAGGAATTGTTTGTACTTCATCAAGTAGAATTATTGAATTTGTTAATTTGTGAAATTTCTGGATCATTCGATTTCGATTGGAAAATATTGTATGAAATATCTGAAAAAAAGTTGTAACAATAATTTCCGATTCCCAACTTTCAATCATAAATTTTGCCTGTTCAGGTTCAAACTCGGCATCACTATCTTTTTGATAATAAGATATTTCTGCAAGATGATGATGTTTTAATAAAATATCACTTTCAGGATTTTCCAATATTTCATCAAATACATCGTAATTCTGATCTATTATGCTGGTGAAAGGCAAACCATAAATTATTCTCGGATTTATCCCATTTTTCTCCAATCGTGTTCTTAATTTTAGAGCAATCGATAAACAAGTGAGTGTTTTACCGCTTCCGGTCGGAACATTCAAAGAGAAGATTTTATTTTTTAAATCGATTTGCAAAATTTTAGAATTTGCATCCTGAAAAATTGATTCACGGATTCTATCTATTTTTGTTTTCGGTTTACCAAATTTTAAAGTCTTGTATTTTTCTATCAAATTGTCATCTAATTCGATACGGTGGTTTTGATTAATATTTCCAAAAATTGCATCTTCTTTATCAGAATGTAAAAGTAACGAATAGATAAATTGGAAAATCAAATAATACTCGATTTTTTTACTAAATTTCTTAAACACTCTTTTCTCTTTTCTTCTCAATTCCTTTATGAAATATTCCTTCAATGATTCCGGTATATTCTCAACCTGAATATTTAATGATAATTCTTCATTTATTTTATCAAAAAGAAATTGTAATTCTGCTTTATCGACCGACTCCAATTGTTTATCCAAATGGTCAATCGGAATATCAAGTTCGTTTGATTAATCTGAAAACGGAATCGGATTATTGATATTTCAGTGATGCTTTTTGACTATCAAATAAAGGAAGAAAGGCATCATCAGAAAAAGTTCGCCTTCTTTATCTTTCACGATTTTTTTCGCTATCCAAAAAGTCAAAACCGCCGAAATTAACGAATGACCGGTTTCCGGCTGATTTTTCATTATTAATTTCTTATCTTTGTCTTTCTCAAAAAGATATTCTTGAAAA
>CAYQOZ010000173.1:0-2260 GCA_964419355.1 uncultured Candidatus Cloacimonadota bacterium
CCATCTAAATAAAGAGTATTTTAAAAAAGCTTTAATTTACACATCTTCCCAAACTATCCTGCTATGGAAGATGTGATTTCCGATATTCAAAATTGTAAGAATAACATCGTTTTTGATGCCAACCAAATTGCGAAAGATTTGGGCTCATCGCGTTCAATGAATATGGTTATTCTCGGTGCTGCGTCATTGTTCTTGGACATTGCCTATGAAAAACTGGAAGAGGGCATTAAGTTTATTTTTGGCAGAAAAGGTGAGAAAATTGTAGAAGCAAATTTAAATGCACTCGCCGCTGGTAGAAAATTTGCCGAAAGGAATAGATAGAAATAACTATTTAATTTTTTATTCAAACCGCCCCCATCGGGGCGGTTTTTTTTATTCAAAAAAACAAATCATTGTTTTTAAATCATACTTTTATCATAATAAATCAGCGTTAAATTATTCTCTACTGTTGGGTAAAAATTACCCAATTTGGGTAATTTTTACCCAACTTATTTAAATTATTGCATTTTTCAAAGATGCTTTTTTAGCATATTTAAAAATATTTTGCCACACTAAATTACACAATCACAACACCTTACAGACATTCAAATAATTTTTATTAAAATAAAATCAAGTTTGGAACAAAAATTGCATATTACTACAGTATGAAGAAAATAAAAAAAGTGCTAATTGTCGAAGATAATGTTTCGCTGAAACTTATTCTATCCAAATTAATTACAGCGGCAGGATACGAGGTAACCTCTACTATCTCTGGTATTGAAGCAATTGCCCTCTTAAAAAACCAAAAATTCGACATTATCATCGCAGATTACCAATTACCAGAGGTCACAGGTTTAGATATATTCCAAGAAATTCAGCACCAACCGATTAAAAAGATATTAATCTCTGCTTACGCCAATTTAGATTTAGATGTAAAAGCCGCAGAGCTGGGAGCTCTCTTTATGGCTAAACCGTTCAATAATGAAGAACTGCTGAAGCAATTAAAAATTAGGAATTAGGAATGAAAAAACAAAGATTAACCCCCTGCTTTAGCTGGGGGTGGATTAAGAAAATAACAAAAAAACCGTTTCAACGGTTTCATAATACAAGGAGGAAAAGATGAAAAAAGATACACTATTTTTACTGCACGGTTTGTGACGAGTAAATGCGGTTTCTACGCAAAGAAAGTGTGTTACTGTCGAATTTTGGTTATTTAGTGAAATGTTAATATCGCAGAGATTGGAGATTTAATTGATTTTTAATATTAAAAATAGGAGAAAAAAATGAAAAAGATAGTAGTTATTCTGACACTAGTGGTGTTGGTTGGTATGTTACAGGCAAATAGCTTTTATGGATTTGTTTCAAAACCAACAGGTGATTTTGCCGATGATAATTTATATGGTGATGATATTGGTTTGGCAAAAATGGGTTTCGGGGCAGGATTACAAATAGAAAAGCCTATGCAAAATAATCTTTCCATGATTTTTGATGGTATGTTTATTTATAATTCTTTTGATGCTGATGAGATAGAAGATGAGCTGGAAATGGAAAGTTGGGATGAGTATGACCTCGATGTATCGGCATACAAGAATATACCTTTAATGGGTGGATTAAAATATAAAATGCCAAATTCTAATGGAATGCAATTTTTTGGTAATTTTCAATTAGGATTGAACATTTTAATTCCCCCAAAATTTGAAGAATATTCTTATGAGTATGATGGCTATGAATATGAATATGACTCTGAAGTAACTTTTGATACTACAACATCGTTTTGTTACGGAATTGGTGGTGGTTTCGAGATGAATAATTTGGTTTTTGAGATAAAATATTTAAATCTTGGAAAAGTAGATCTTACTGGTGAAATGGAGGCAACCTATGAAGTATATGACGGTGAGTATTATACATCTACAGAAACAGAAGATGTAGAATGGGAGGGTATAGCAAGGACAGTGCTATTACTTACTATAGGTGTGAAATTCTAAATAATTAGCATTGCAAACAAAAACGGCTCGCATTAATGCGAGTCGTTTTTCGCTTCATCATTAAAAATATCAAGTTAGTTATTAAAAAAGTTCCAATAATTCAGCAACTTTTTCTTCCAATTCATAAAATTTACGGAGCATTTCAATCTGTGCTTTTCGCATTTCACTTGTCCACTCCAATCCAGCGGTGTAAGGACAGCCAACATCATCGTAACCACTTTTTAGCAATGTAACTTCCTCTTCATAAATTTTGGCAATTTGCTCGATTACTTTTGTATCAATCTCAAATTTATCAA
>CAYQOZ010000174.1:0-2254 GCA_964419355.1 uncultured Candidatus Cloacimonadota bacterium
ATGATTATTTTTTATCTTACGGCTAAATTTGGTCTCAATTTCAAAGAAGATTTTGCCATCGTAATTTCATTATTTGGTTTACTTTTTAGTGGATTGGTAATTTATTTTATCGATAAAAAATATGCTGACAAACTTGAATTGAAAATAATTAAAATTTTAGAGGATTAAAATGAAAATTAATTTACAAGAAATGGTTTTTTATGGATTTCATGGAGTTTACGAGGAAGAACGAAAATTAGGGCAACGATTTATCGTCAATTTTAGTTTTGAAACTGACCAAAATGAAGATGATAAAATCGAAAATTTGGAAGATACAATCGATTACACCAAAGTTTATGACATCATCAAAAATGTAATGGAAAATCATAAATTTCACCTTTTGGAAAGTTGTGCAAACACACTGCTCAACACCATTTTAGCTGAATTTTCAAAAATAATGAGTGCAAAAGTAAAAATTCAAAAGCCATCAGTAGCGATAAATGGGATTCTAAAATCTGTCGAATTAGAAATGGAACGAAGCAGAAAATGATTTGTTATCTCGGTTTAGGCTCAAATTTAGGTAACCGTCAAAAATTTATCGAAGACGCTATTTTTGAACTTTCTTCAAATCTTAAAATTGAGATTTTACAAAAAAGTGAAATCATTGAAACAAAACCATTTGGCAAGATAAATCAACCAAATTTTATCAATTGTGTTGTGAAAATTGATACCATATTTTCGGCATCAAATCTTCTGGAAACTTGCTTAAATATTGAAAATAAATTAAAACGCATTCGCATCGAAAAATGGGGACCACGCACAATTGACATTGATCTTTTGTTTTATGGAAATGAGATAATCGAATCACAAAACCTAACTATTCCCCACCCCGAATTACACAAAAGATTATTTGTATTAAATTCTTTGAATGAAATTTGCCCAGAATTTGTCCATCCAAAGCTCAATAAAACAATAAAAGAATTAACGAATGAAAAAATTAACGAATTGGAGAAAATATGAAAAAAACTGCGACCATTATTCTCGCGGCTGGTCAAGGCACGCGCATGCAATCTGAAAAGCCAAAAGTAATTCACAAACTTGCCAATAAACCAATGATAAACCGCGTTATTGAAACTGCTCAAAAAGTGGAAAGTGACATTATCGCGACGGTAGTTGGTTATAAAAAAGAGGAAGTAATTGCGGTTATTCCGCAAAATAATAAAATCAAATTTATTGAACAAAAAGAACAGAATGGAACCGGGCACGCTGTGATGGTTACCGAAAATCTTTTCAAAAATTTTGATGGAAATATTTTCATACTTTGTGGCGATGTCCCACTTTTACGCTATCAAACACTCGAAAAAATACGCAAATATCATCTTTCGCAAAATGCGGTATGCACCGTTCTTACTGCGGTAATGGATGATGCCCTAAAATACGGCAGAATCGTGCGGAATAAAGCTGGAAATGTTCTAAAAATTGTCGAATTTAAAGATGCTACCGATGCAGAAAAAGAGATAAAAGAAATAAATACAGGCATCTATTGTTTTGATTGCAAAGCAATGTTTAATGCACTTTCACAAATCACAAACGAGAATAACCAGAATGAATATTATCTCACCGATACACTCGAAATTCTGAATAATAAAAACAAACTTGTTACCTCCATTTTACTTGATGATATGATCGAAGCAGCGGGCGTAAATTCGAAAGAACAACTCGCTGAACTCGAAACGGAATATTTGAAAAGACAACAACATTTTGATGATTAAAATTGGAGAAAAGATATGATCGATAAGTTATACTCACCGTGGCGATTACAGTACATCCTTTCCAAAAAAGGGAAAGAGTGTATTTTTTGCATCAAGCCAAATGAAAATAATGATAGAAAACATCTCATTCTATATCGTGGAAAATTTTGCTTCGTTATTATGAATGTGTTTCCTTACAATAACGGACATTTAATGGTTGTTCCGAATCGCCACATTTCGCGTTTGAATGATTTGCAAATTGAAGAATTGAACGAACTTTTCACGATAGTTCAATTATCCGAAAAAGTTTTGGAAAAAACCTATAATTGTGATGGAATTAATGTTGGTATAAATCTTGGAAAAGCGGGTGGAGCTGGTATTGAAGAGCATCTTCATGTTCATCTTGTACCGCGTTGGATTGGTGACGTAAATTTTATGACAACAATCGGTGGAACAAGGGTAATTCCCGAAAATTTTGAACAAAGTTTTACTCAATTAAAAAAGCAATTTGACAATGAAACCCT
>CAYQOZ010000175.1:0-2242 GCA_964419355.1 uncultured Candidatus Cloacimonadota bacterium
ATGTTGCAATTTTAAGACCAAGCATTGTAGAGTCCCTTGTCTTCCTCACTTTGTTTCAATCCTTGATTTAATGGATGTTGCAATTTTAAGGCTTTTACTTTTATTCTCCTTTTTATTAATTTATTCGTTTCAATCCTTGATTTAATGGATGTTGCAATTTTAAGCCACTCCGATTACTAATGTTTTCTCAAATAATAGATTAACTAATTTTGCGGAAAGGCGTTATGATAACTATTTTCTTTACGAAAATTTATAAATTAGATGATTTATTCGTGTCAGATTTCTTTTAACACCTCTATTCGCTTGGCAAAGAACAATTTTACACCACAAATGTCAATAATTTTATGTCAGAAAATTTTAGCATAAATTCCTATAGGTACAATCAAGGCATTTATTTTTATTTTTTGTTTTTCGAGGAAAATAATTGATGTGCAAAATATCAAGAATTTCATTAACAATATCTAATGCCTCACTTTTCATACTTTTTGTAATTTTAATTTCTTCCAAATGATTATTGCTACGAACATAAATTAAAAACGCATTTTCTACTTTTCTACCAAAATTTTCTTCTATTAAAAGTGCGTACAGAGTTTGTTGCATTTTGAGCGTTTTGTAAATTCTATTTTCCCAAAAAGCATATTTGTAATCAAGTGGAGCTGCAAAATTATTTTCTAAAAATATAACTTCATCTATTTTTCCGACCAAGTTCATCTTTTGAGAGGTAAGATAAACATCAATTTCTTTTTCGTTTGCACCAATTTTTTTTCTTAAATATTCTTTATTTTGAACCATTTTTAGATGATGAATATCCCGCCCTTTATTTACCAAAGCTCGTTTATGCTCATTTTGTTCAATATCCAAAACATTCATAAAATAGATAAAACGCGGGCAAAAAAGATACTCGATAACTTCGGAAGGAGTGATAAATATTTTCATATTTCAAATCACAGTAATAATGCTTTTATTTCGTCTGTAATCAATTTTTTATCGAAAGCTTGTCCGAGTAAAATGCAATTTTTAAAATCTTCTTTACACATTGGGAAAATATAGACAGAATCAATTTTTACATCAATTATCGCTTCGATTTTTGTTCGTAATTCTTTTCTTTGAGCGTTATTTAAATTACCGAGAAAAACTGAATATTGTACACGATATATGCCAATTTCTTCGCAAAATTTGGAAATTTTGGCTCGCGTTTTATCTTTCCGAATGTCGTACATAACCCAGGTTAACATAAAGCACTTCCGGTCATCATTAAAAATCTTTCCTTTTTCCAATTAAATAATTTGCAAAAGCGTGCGCATCAGCTTGAATTTGATCGATTGTTTTCATATTTCGATTGCCGTGACGGATAATTGTGTCGAGATACTCCATCAAGTAAGGAACAAAAAACTTTTTTCCTGCTTCATTCAGCATAACTCCGTTATTTATCACATCAAAATGTTCACCTTTAACTTTTCGTCGTGAAAAAAGATAGAAAACAGGTTTTTCAATTAAAATGCGGTAGGGTTCAATAAAATCAAAAACGAGTGATTTTTTATTGTAATTATCGGAATGCAGAAGTCCGATGTATGGATCGAGACCAGCAATAATAATTGCTCGCTCAACTTTACCATAAAGAATGCCAAAACCGTAATTTAGGAAAGCATTGAATGCATCTTTTGCTGGACGCGAGCTTCTGCCATTGAATTTATATTTACGAGGAATTAATTGGGAGATTATTCCAAAATATATTCTGGAAATGTTACCTTCAATTCCCATGATTTTATTAGAATTTTCAGAAAGCATACCTTCAAGTGTCATCAAATTTTGTCGAAAATAACCAATTTTTTCAATTTTTTCAAAAAATACTTTTTCTTGTTCTGGTCTTTTGGAAAGCAGTAATTTAAGAAAATCAATTTGATTTGTAATTTTGCGATTTATCCAATGTTTCACATAAATAAGTCCTTCATCATGTTCATGAATTTCCAAAAGCCGTCTGCGAATGTAAGTAGTTGAGCCTAATTTTGGAAACCAAATCCTACCGTAAGGATCACCATATTTATCTAAAAACAGAATATCTATATTATGTTCCAAAGCCAATTGGATAGAACCAGTTGTAATTTGTGTCGCGTTGGAAATTATAATAGATGAAATTCGTTTGGGAGAAATTTTCTTTTTTATATCATCAATTTTAACTTCAAACATTTCCCCTTTTTTATGGAGATATGTGCCGTAGGTATTTATAAATAATTGCATAGTT
>CAYQOZ010000176.1:0-2225 GCA_964419355.1 uncultured Candidatus Cloacimonadota bacterium
ATACATCTCCAAACATCTAATTTACATCATTTTCTACTCACAGGACATCAACGGAGATTAAAAATACATCTCCAAACATCTAATTTACATCATTTTCTACTCACAGGACATCAACGGATACCTAAAACAGGTCGCTCGATATGGCTGCGACATCACTTTTCGCACCGCTGAGTTCACGAAGAACACCGAGGAAAAATTTTTTACAACTAACAACTAACGAACAGAAGAATGACCAACACGGAACTTCGAATGATGAAACTAACTCTTTTAATCTCCTCTTGAGAGGAGTACGGCGTTAGCCGGGAGGTGTGTTGCTTTCACATTCCCCCAACTGAAGTTGGGGGCTGTTCTTAGAACCGAAAATTTTTTAGAACAACACCCGAATTTATGCGGGTGGATAAGCATAACCCTTAAAACACACCAATAAAGGTTTCCGCAGGAATCACCTTTACCCCTCTAAGAGGGGAATTTATTTTCTCAGTTTTCGACAATGCTACTAACCAAAAAATAATTAAATTTACTTTTGTCATTTAACAAGGATATAATACTGGACTCTCTTTTGCACTCACTCTGTAAATAACCAATAAATACAGATTCTGGCTTGATGAAAGTATTGAGGAATCGAAACCCGTTGTTGTTGTTGCTATTATTCGGATTATTGTTATTGCGATTGGCAACACGACAATTGTTATTGTTGTTGTTCCAAGAACCACCCCGCAAAACACGGTTTCTTTTCTGTTTTTTACCCATTATATTACCAATTTATATTTTTTCGTGCCATCAATAAAATGAAATTCATTCAAAATATTAGTAACTATCTTTTTACAATGACCAGAATTGAAATAACCCAAATGACCATTGAAACTTAATGAAATCTCATCAACTGATAATTGTTTCTTTGAATAATCTCGTAATTTTCGTTTAAAGCGAACTAAATTTCTATTTTGAAGTTTTATTTGATTATCTTTAAAACGAAAACCCAAAAAATTAACACCATGCTTAGTTTTACTAATTTGGTTTTTATGTGGATGAATGTGTAATCTTATTTTAGATAAATAATCAGCTACTTTTAATTTAATCTCTTCTAATTCTTCTTTTGAATTTGTGAAGATAAGCATATCATCCATATAACGCACATAATTTTTACAATGTAAATCCTCCTTCAAATAATGGTCTAATCCTGAAAGATAAAAATTTGCAAAAATTTGACTGGTAAGATTGCCAATTGGCAAACCTCGTTTTCTACTAAAATCAAAGATGGTATCATCATCAAAAGGCAAATAATATGCAGATGAAGATTGATGCGTAACCAATAACCCATCCAGTAGTTTAATTAAATGCGGATCTTTTATTTTGCGTTTAATTTTCGATAACAAAATTTCGTGGTCAATTGTATAAAAATATTTCCGTATATCAAATTTATAAACATATTCGTTTTTTTGGTAAAATTTAAAAGCTCTCTGAATTGCATAATGCAATCCTTTTCCTTTTCGGCAAGCGTAACTATCATATATTATTGTCTTATCTATAATCGGTTCTAATACATTACAAATAGCGTGATGAACAACTCTATCTTTGAAAGGAGCACAAGAAATTAATCTCTCTTTTGGCTCTTGAATTTTGAAAGTTTTGTAACCAGAAAATTCAAACTTAAAATTCATTAATTTTTCCTCAATATCCAAAAGATTTTTCTCCAAATTAAACTCAAATTCAGCAACTTCTTCTTTACTTCTTTTGCCTTTTCTCGCTTTGTAATACGCTTTCATCAAATTATCAAAATTTGCAATATCATAATATAAATAACCTTTTCGTTTAGGCATTTTCCTCCTTTATCCAACCACCAAGTTGTTTACCTATTTCATTAACATTACGAGATAAAAACTCATAATTACGCGAAGTTATTAACTTCATGTCTTTGCATAATCTCACATAGTAACGAAGCATTTCAATTTCGATATTAGTTTTTTTTAACAACTGTATTTTCTTTTTAGAATACCGTGCACTTATCAATAACTCCACAATACCATAAAGCTTATTCTCTATCCTCATACCCAATGTATAACGATAATTGCGTGGAAATTTAGTTATCTTCGGTAAAAACCACTTAACCAAATCATAAAAATCATTTAATATTTTTATTTCCATTTTATTTCCTACAAAAAATTAAAACTTTTTCTTTTTTCCCGAAAAAAGAAACAAAAAAGGGAAAAAGAGCAAAGGGTAAC
>CAYQOZ010000177.1:0-216 GCA_964419355.1 uncultured Candidatus Cloacimonadota bacterium
GTAATTCATCTCGTTGCCGGCGGATAGAATTTGAGGAGTTTTTATGATAAAATACTTTGCGGTTATAGGATATGCACTTTTAGTAATCATCGTTGGAATTTTGGGCTCTAAAAAAACAAAATCACTCAATGATTTTATGCTCGGTGGGGGTAAAATTGGACCTTGGATGAGTGCTTTTTCTTATGGAACTGCTTACTTTTCTGCGGTTCTTTTCAT
>CAYQOZ010000177.1:238-2213 GCA_964419355.1 uncultured Candidatus Cloacimonadota bacterium
CACTGTTCAATACGCTCATCGGAGTTTTGGGCGTTTGGCTAATCATGGGAAACAAAATAAAACAAGAGACCGCAAAATTTGGCGTTCAAACAATGCCAGAATTTTTGGAAGCTCGTTTCAACAGTCCATTTCTAAAGCTATTCACATCAATCGCGATTTTCATTTTTTTCATACCATACACAGCTGCAGTTTTTATGGGTCTCAGCTATTTATTTGAAACTATTTTTGCAATGCCATATACTTACATTTTACTATTTATGGGTGTTTTCAGATGTATTTTCCTTGTTCTTGGTGGTTATAAATCCATGGCAATGATTGATGTAATCTTTGGAATTGTGATGGTTATTGGTGTTTCAATTTTATTGGCATTTGGATTGAAAGAAGGCGGTGGAATTTCAAATATTATCACAAATTTAAAAGAGATTAGCCCAAAACTTGTTGCTCCAGTTGGACCTCCTGGCATTATTCCACTTTTGTCATTAATTTTCCTCACAAGCGTAGCCCCTTTTGCAATGCCCCAATTGATACAAAAATTTTATTCCATTAAAGATAAGAAATCTGTGAAAATTGGTGCAATAGCGTCAACCATTTTTGCCTTATTGATAACCAGTATTGCTTATTTTACTGGCGCACTTACCAGAATTTTCATTGTTCCAGAAAATAATCCTGCTAAATTTATCTTAAAATCAGAAAAATTAAATTTTGATGCTTTTATGCCAGAAATATTAGCCACTATTATCCCAGAAACACTCACCGTAATTATCTTACTTCTTATCTTAGCTGCTTCAATGTCTACTCTGGCAGCGTTAGTTCTAATTTCAAGTTCTAGTATCACAAAAGACCTCTACAAAGGATTCGTTAATAAAAATGCACCGGATAAAAAACTTACAAAGATGATTCGTTTTAGCAGCATTTTCTTCATTTTACTTTCAATGATTCTAGCTTATCAAAAACCAGCGGTAATTGTCACAATACTTTCGATTTCATGGAGTGCCATCGCAGCAGTTTTTTTGGGACCATTCATATGGGGTTTATTCTCGTGCAAAGCCAACAAATTCGGTGCCATCGTTGGGTCAGTAGGCGGTCTCTTTATTTGCCTTATTTTATTTTTGGTTTGGGGTCACAAAATGATACCTCAAGCTGGTAGTATCGGAATGATTACTTCTCTAATTTTAGTACCTATTTTTAGCAAATTTAAGGAAGAATAATGCTGAATTACGATAAAAGAAAAATTACTTTTTCCTCTGATAATTTAGAATTAATTATCGCAGACGATAAACTTTCTGCTCATATGATTGTCAAAAACTCTAAAAATATTCTTGATGAAAACGAGATTTTAAAACTCATCGCGGACGCAGGTATAAAATATGGTTTTGAAAATGCCTCAAACTTCAATCACAAAAATTCATCGAAAAAAAGTTTTGACAAACCATTTTTAATAGCCAAAAGTAGTTTGCCCGAAATCAAAATAAACCTTCTGCATCTCTTCGATACTGATAACTGCATCTCCAAAAATTTTCAATTCTCTAAAATTGAAAATTTGGAAAATGCTAGAAAAAATCAAAATCTAGCTAAAGTGAAAATCACTAAAACCAACGAAACCGACATTTTCGGAAATCGAATAAATTTTTCTCAAATTTTAGAGAAATATTTAGGTGAAAATGTCTATTTTTCTGAAAGTGATGAAATGATAAAAGCTACTGAAAATGGTTATCCATTTATTGATGAGAATAATAAAATTTGTTTAAAACATAACTTTATCATCAAAAAGAATGTAGCTGATTTGTACCTCAAACTTTTGGGTAACTTCCAATTTGAAAATAAAATCAAAAACTCCTATTTTTTCGTGGATGGCAATGTTAAACTAAATTCAATCATCAACTCACGCATAGTTGCAAAAGGTGATATTTTCATCGACAAAAAGACTGTCAAATCTGTTTTACAAGCAGATCATAGAATTACTGGAAGTGCTAAT
>CAYQOZ010000178.1:0-2206 GCA_964419355.1 uncultured Candidatus Cloacimonadota bacterium
ATCGCGCTGATGGTACTGCACGGGCAACTGTGTGGAAGAGTAAGTCGCCGCCATCTTTAAAAACTCTTTGTTTGTTTTGACTAAAAATTGAAGAGCTCCAATATTTCGTAACTCTTTTACTATAATTAGAAAAGGATTTTACCGATAAATCTCTATTCTTACATCACCAACTGTATCTAAAATGGGGAAATTAAATTTTTGCAGAATTTTTCTGAATTTTTTTTTAGATTTAGCAGGGATAGTAATATTTGTTAACTTACTAGCAATAAGTTCGTTTGATTTTGTAAATAGCTCTATTTTCAGTGTTTTAGTCAATTCAACGTTTGCACTATTTGTTCCCGAAAAAATAATATCAGCACTGATTTTTGTTAATTCTAAAATTTTAACATTGGTAATGGAAATATTTTTATCTTTATTGTTCTGCCAACAATTATGCAGAAGAAAACCAAAAATAACGGCTAACATTAAAACGAATTTTATGCCAGTTGGAATGGGCCATTTTTGTTTAATATCAATGCGTCTATCAATTGCCATAGCTACCTCTTGATTAGTATTTTACCAGTCATTTCAGCTGGGGTTTTAATGTTCAGAATATCTAAAATTGTGGGTGCAATATCACCTAAAATTCCATCTGAAATTTCAAAATTATTTCTATTATTTAAGTAGACAATAAATGGAACTTTATTTTTAGAATGAGCAGTAAACACAACTCCATCGCCTTCTTTCATTTTTTCAGCGTTACCGTGATCTGCCGTAATGATAATATTATAATTGTGTTTTTGGGCTTTTGGTATAATTTCTGCCAAACACAAATCAACACTCTCAACAGCTTTTACGGTTGCGTCAAAAATGCCAGTATGACCAACCATATCGCAGTTGGCGAAATTGGTTACGATGAATGAAAATTCGTCTTTTTTAATCGCCGAAATCAATTTATCTTTTACTTTGAAAGCACTCATTTCTGGCTGTAAATCATAAGTTGCGACCCTGGGAGAATTTACCAAAATGCGTTCTTCATTTAAAAAAATAGCTTCATTTCCGCCGTTAAAAAAGAAAGTTACATGTGCATATTTTTCTGTTTCTGCAAGTCGTAATTGCTTCAAATTGTGTTTTGAAATAACTTCACCTAAAATATTTTTCAACTTTGGAAGCCGAAATGCAATTTCGATAAAAGGTTCTAATTTGATGTCGTATTTACTGAAACTGACAAATTTTAAATTGGTGAAATATTCTGTTTTAAATTCATTAAATTGTGGATTTTTTAGACTATGAGTGAGTTGGCGGATTCTGTCTGCTCGAAAGTTAAATGAGATAATTGCGTCATTATTCTCAATTTTTGCAACTGGTTTTCCATTTTCCAAAATAATTTTTGGAATGATAAATTCATCAGTGATATTTTTAGCGTAACTGCTTTCAATGGCAGAGATTGGGTTTGTAAATTCTTCACCAATTCCATGTACAATTGTGTTGTATGCTTTTTCAATTCTACTCCATCTGTTATCACGATCCATCGCAAAATAGCGTCCCGAAATAGTAGCAATTTTTCCGATACCAACCTCTTTGCTTTTCAATAAAAATTGTTCAATAAAATACTTGCCAGAAGTCGGCGCAGTGTCGCGTCCATCCATGAAAGCGTGCAAATAAACTTCTTGTAAACCCTCATTTTTGCACATTTTCAGGAGTGCCCAAAGTTGCTCAATATTGCTGTGTACATTACCGTCGGAAAGAAGTCCGAGTAGATGCAACTTACTATTTTTGGCGTGTTGAATTGCATTTAATAATGCCTCATTTTTGAAGAATGATTTTTCTTCAATTTTTGCCATAATGAGCGAATTTAACTGATGTACAATTCGCCCAGCACCAATGTTGAGATGGCCAACCTCAGAATTTCCCATATCATTTTTTAAGAGTCCCACTTTTTCGCCAGAAGCATCAAGCTCAGATTCTTTATTTTCGGCTCTAAAATTATCCAAAGAAGGTGTGTTTGCAGTCGTTATTGCATTAAAATCATTGGCTTTTGCATTACCAAAACCATCTAAAATAATTAATAATAATTTTTTATCCATTTCAACTCCGAAGCCAATAGAAATTTTGTGAAATTAATGTCAAACAAAAAAGCCGCTTCATATGAAGCGGCTTCTTATGATCTAATTCTTATTTCAGAATTATCATTTTTTTGACGCTTGTGTATTTGCTGTCATCGCCG
>CAYQOZ010000179.1:0-2140 GCA_964419355.1 uncultured Candidatus Cloacimonadota bacterium
TTAGATTTTGCAATTAAATATGCACAAGAAGAGGGATGTAGTATTTTACATTTGGGCGGTGGTATAACTGACGACGAAAAGGATTCGTTATTAAAATTTAAAGCTAATATTTCAAATTTAACTAAGAAATTCTTTATCGGCAAAAGGATTCATAATAGTGAGATATATCAACAGTTAATTTCAGAATACATTGCAAAAAATGGAATTGAAAAATATGATAAAGTAAAAAATATTTTGCAATTTTACAGATAAATAATATGAAAAGAATAGCAGTATTTACGTCAGCTCGATCTGAATATGGATTAATGAAAAATGTAATTCGTAAATTAAATATAACTAATGAAGTTTATCTTCTCGTGGGTGGAGAGCATTTTTCACAGCAAAAAGGTTATACGTTTAATGATATAATAGATGATGCCTTGGTTCAGCAAGAAAGAATTATTCAGGTAGATTTTTTTATCGAAGGGAATACACCAAAAATGCTTTCACAAATGGTGGCAAAAGGTCAAAAAATGTTTGCTGAAATATTTGAAGAACAAAAATTCGATGGCATTTTATTATTAGGTGATCGTTTTGAGCTTTTTACAATTACCGTGCCAGCAATGATATTTGGAATCCCTGTTTTTCATTTGAATGGTGGCGAAATTACCGAAGGAGCAATCGACGATAATATCCGTCATGCAACAACCAAAATGTCTCATTTGCATTTTGTAGCAAATGATGTTTATGCCGAAAATGTGAGTAGAATGGGCGAAGAAGATTGGCGTATCGTTATTTCCGGTGAGTGTGGAATCGATAATATTCACAACTCTGATATTGCCACAAATGAAGAGATTTTGAGTAAATTTGACATTGATCTCAATAAGAAGAATATGCTCATAACATATCATCCATCAACTTTAGAATATAGTGTAGATGTAGAAATGCAAGTTAAAACAGTTTTGAATGCTTTGCTAAATTTTGCGGATTATCAGCTTATCTTTACAGCACCCGGAGCTGAAGTTGGTTCTGAGATTATCATCGCAAAAATAAAAGAATTTTGCAAAAAAAATGAAAATGCTATTTATGTGCCGCATTTTGGCAGCCGTAATTATTTAGCCGTGATGAAAAATGTTGAAGTTGTGGTAGGAAATTCTTCGAGTGGACTTATCGAAGCAGCGTCTCTTGATAAACCAGTAGTTAACATTGGAAATCGTCAGAAAAATAGAATGATGGCAAGATCTGTTTTGAATATTGGCTATGATACTGAAGAGATTATTCAAAAAATTGAGCTGGCATTAACTGATGAATTTAAAGAAATTGCTGTAAAATCAATCAATCCATATGACCCTTACCAAGATGGAAGGAATTCAGAAAGAATAGTGTTTTCTATTGAAAAATATTTTAATAATTTTTCAAAAGAACAACAAATTGTAAAAAAATTTGATCAAAAAACTTCAAGACGGGATGTTTTGTTGGATGGATTTGAAAAATGAAGCATAAATATGTTGAAATAAGGGCAAAATGTATTTCCAAAAAGGAGAAAAAACTTTTTAAAATAGGCTATTTTGCAGATGGTCAGTGGAGCCATAAAACATTTGAAAAAATGATAATAGATGACGATTTGAAGATACAATTTATTTGTGTTAGGTTTGACACAAAGGACGAAACACTAAAAAAATATTGTGACAAACATCAAATTGATTATTTGAAACACCAAAATATAAATTCGGCAGAATTTTTGAGTTTACTTCGAAAATATGAATGTAATCTCTTTATTTCAATGAGTTTTAATCAGATTTTCAAAAAAAAGATTATTAACTTGCCAAAATATAAAACTATCAATTGCCATGCTGGCAAATTACCATATTATAGGGGGCGAAATGTCCTAAATTGGGTTTTAATAAATGGTGAAAAAGATTTTGGTATCACTGTTCACTACATAGACGTTGGAATTGATACTGGTGATATTATCATGCAACGAGTGTATGAAATAACTGACGAAGATAACTATGAAACGTTAATAGAAGCTTCATATGTTCAATGTGCTACCATCTTGTATGATAGTGTGAAATTAATCCAAAAAAAGAACAAAATTACGCCTCAGCATCTTCTTTCTTGTCAAGGCTCACTGTGGATACTATCCCCTGCCCGTTTCTAT
>CAYQOZ010000180.1:0-2134 GCA_964419355.1 uncultured Candidatus Cloacimonadota bacterium
GAGTATGTCATGAATCTAACATCCGAAGAAAAATCAGAAATATTAAGTATAGTTAAATACACAGAGGGCTTTATAAGTATGCAAAATATTACCAATAATCCACAATTTGGAATTGATGATATGGAAGGATTATTAGTCGGAACTCATTATTCAATAATGAAGCGTCTCCCTAGGTTGATTCCGGAAATACTACCATTTTTTATGAAGAGTGTTGAACGACGTCATGAATACGAAGGAATAGACTGTACGTGGAACAGAATCGAATACTTAAATGAAGCAGTTTTGTTAGTTCCTGAACCATATGACAAAATTCCTTTTGAGCGTTTACTTGAGCTAAAGGTTTCTCAAGATACTTTAGTTGGTTTGTTTAGAAAAGATGGGTACATTGGGGAAAAAGCTATTGAACTATTTTTAGAACGGTTCGAACGAGGTGATTTACCAAAAGCATATAACGTCATGTGTATAATCGACCGTCAACCAAAGATAGTTGACCGGATTGCCCCATTGTTTATAAAGAATTTTGATTATTTCTACAATACTTACACAAGGTGCGATATTTTTTGTAGTGGTCATCATGAAAGAAGGGAGATTACTGAGAATGCAGAAGAGCGCATTATTAAATATTTAGGCAAGGTTGGAGAAATACTCCCGGAGTTACAGACCAGGATTGAAGAAATAAAAAAACGATATAAATGATTTTATTAACACCACATCGTCTTTATATAGAACGCAATTCCAGCTGGAGTCGCGTTCTTTTTTATTTTAACTTATCAATTACTGCAACAGATAATGTGTCAGGGTCAAAGGTAATTGTAAAATCAGTTAGTTGACCGGTTATTCGAATACCAATAGATTTATTTGTGTTTTGTTTAATTAATTTATTGATTGGAGTCAATATCTTCCCTTGTAGTTCATTTCTGTAAGCAGCATAGTTAGATTTTGGAAGATTTGTATTTTTTACTTGTTTATTGAGTCGTTTAAAAAGAAAATCAAAAATTGCGACTGTGGCTTTTTGTGAAGGTATTTGTTTTGATGTAAAACTTTCCCCTTTGATATAGATTTTATTTTCTGGTTTATTGATTAAGAGATCATATTCAGATCCATTAAAATCAACATCATTAATTATTTTTGATTGGATTCCTTTTCTTTTATTATATGTAGTTAACATTTTTGAATCTTGATCTACAAAATTTGAAATAATTTGCTTAGATACATGTTGTTCCAATTTTAACCCATTTTTCCCCCACCCATCTCTCCAACTTACAAATTCAACATGAATATTTTGGTCAATTTCTTTTTGCATTGTTTTTACAACCTGAAATATTTCATTTCGAAATTTTTGTGATTGGCTATATACAACTACACTAGCGTCTTGTTCCCCCCAGTACTTGGAACGAATACCAATTTGAACATTTTTTTCAGCCGCGATTAATTTTATGCTACGAATGATATTTCTTAGTTGTTTGGAAGGTGGTTCGATCATTGGACTATTGGCAAAACGTTGGGCATCGAGCACTTCTAAGAAACGGTTAATTTCTGTTGTTTTTGTTTTGTATTTATAGAGATTGATAATGCTTGATAGTAAAAATAATCTGTCGTATGCTTGTCCTCGCAGGTACTGTAACAAAAATTCTCCATTTTGATTGATGTTTTTAATGAAATTTGGGGCGTGACCCGGTTTATCTATTTTTAAATTAGAAAAAACTTTTTTCATCTGTTTTTGCAGATTGTTAAAGCTGGGCTGAATTATTTTTTTTACATGCTCATGTGGTGATCCGTATTCACGAGATCGGCCAGGAAAAATACTAACGACATCAATTGGAAATTTTCCACTAATATCTACCAGTTCATTTAATCTAAAAACCCATTGCTGAAAATTTTTAAGTAATTTAGGGTTGTCGGTAATATCAAGAGCCGGTAAACCTGGATATGGTTCTTTTACAGACCCAGCCCTTTCTTCAACTAACGAAACAATGGGATATTCAGATTGAAGTGTACCAGCAAGATTACCAGACCCTGTTGATGAGCCATGAAAAGTAAGTGATTTGATAATTAGTGCTTCGTATTGGATTTGTTGAAATAATTTTGCAACCGATGTTCTTTTTTCCTGTAAATCTTGTGCTTGTAAATTTGG
>CAYQOZ010000181.1:0-2120 GCA_964419355.1 uncultured Candidatus Cloacimonadota bacterium
TTTCTATTTAGCATTTTAGCATCTCCTCAAAAAAGAAATAAACCAGATTTTCTCGACAAACTTTTTCATTAATCCCTCCTCTCACTGTTCCATCGTTCCACATAATAATACGCCTCATCCAATTCAATCTCCAAGTCCGTCATCCCAATTTGTTGTAAATTATAGATAATGTTCCAAAACGGATTTTTCTTTATTTTTTTGGCAGTACTTGTGCATTTGCGGGCAGATTTAGTTTTTGGAATGCACTGCCAATATTGGTAAAAAAATCGGAAATAATCTCCACCACTTCCGCAAGCTCCATCTCTTCGAAATCAACTTCACTTTTGGTGGTGGACAGAAAAACTGTGAGGATGAAAAAGATGAGTCAATCATTCGCAGAAAAATTGACTCAAAGATTGCTAAAAATTATTTTAAAGTCTGATGATTAAGAAAAAATCAGTGCAATTTCTCTTTCTGCACTTTCAATACTATCGGAAGCGTGAACTGCATTTTCGTTCATCGAATCGCCATAAAGTGCACGCACAGTTCCCAAATTGGCTTTTGTGCAATCAGTATTTCCGACCAATTCGCGAAGTTTAAGAATAGCATCTTCTCTACTCAAGACAACTCCTACTATTTTTCCTGATTTCATAAAATTTTTCAAACTTTCAAAGAAAGGTTTTCCAATATGTTCTTCATAAAATTTATTCGCTAAATTCTCATCCATTTTGAACATTTTAAGTTTTTCGATTACAAACCCATTTTCTTCTATCATTTTCATAATTGCACCGATTTTATGCTTTTTAGTTGCGTTTGGTTTAATCAATAATAAAGTGTTTTGTTCCACTTTTTCTCTCCAAATTATTTTTTTGAAACTAAAATTTGATTTGACCCTCTATTAGCAAGTTTTTTTTCGAGCAAGCATTGAATGATGAAAATTATTAAGAGAAAAATATCTTATTTTAATGATAATCGAAAAAATTGGTTCAGACAAATTATCAAATCTACTTACAATTCCTAATTTTGCAAGAATGTATCCCATGCTATTTGTTGTAAAAATTGGCGAGTTTCAGCATCAATTTCGTCGTTATTTACATATTCAAATCCAACTGGTGAAGTTTGCCAAAGATAAGCATAAAAAGTACAAACATTCAAATAAGTACCAAAATTATTTGGATGATTGCCGTCTTCCATATACAATTCTAAATTATGATTTTGGGCAATACTCATCTGCCAAGCACGTGCCACCTGTACCACCATTACATCTAACTCATCGCTAATGTATTCAAAAGCAACTGCTTGCTCTTCTATCATTTCGGCAAATATACTGCGGTAAGGTGGACTAAAAAACAAGACGGTTTCGGCACCAGACACCGTTATTAAACTATCTAAACGAGTGGCATATTCATAAAACAGTTCGGGATAATCGACCGGCCAACTCGTGCGTTCTTGTAGCACTACAATGTCGTAATTTCCATTCGCTATTTCCAAGTGGACAGATGGGTTATTCCAATGATTTTCTAAAGTAGCACCACCTTGTGTAATGCTGTTACAATACACATTTCCATCTTCTGAATTGACGAGCTCTTGCAAATGAAAATCCACTCCACCGTTGTAATATGTGATACTATTTCCGATAAATAAAATGCGTTCTGGTGGGTCTATTGGCGTTTCGGAAAATGAGATATTAGCAATTTCTGAAAGTGGAATGCTTTCAATAGAACCGTCAATTTTTTCGATAACCATATCGGTTGCAAAAAGTGAAAATGTGCAAAAAATAAATACAAAAAATAATCGTTTCATTTTTTCTCCAAATTTTGTGGAGCATAGTGGATACAAATTGCTGATTGCATCAATGCTCAATTCTTGTTCCACTCTCAAAATTCACACTTTCTGGTCAAGATTTTTTCGCTAAAATAAATAAAATGTTTTGTCTGTGGTAATATTCTGTCTTTTGATGACAAAGAGATACGATAATGTTAACTCATTGTAATATGAATATTTGTGTTTTCAAAAAAGTTCAAAAAAAATGTAAAAATACTTGACTCTTGAACATACAATTCAGCTTTTGCATTAAATTAATTATAAAAAATACAGGAGGAGTTCAAAATGGCAGAAAAGAAAGCTATAGACTCGTTAAT
>CAYQOZ010000182.1:0-2106 GCA_964419355.1 uncultured Candidatus Cloacimonadota bacterium
TCACCACATTTTCCTTAATTGGAAAGAAAAATGCTTTTAAGGGGGTTGTTGGTTTGGCTTTGTTGTAGGAAACTTGTTCGACATTATTTTCGGTAATTCTTTCATAATCAAGAAAATTACCTTTTTGAATTGGTGCAAAAATTTGATAATTATGTGTTGCCAAGTTGAGAATTTCTGCCCATTGTTTCAATGAAACGGAGCAAGTTCTCATAGTATCTCCACTTTTTATTATATTAACGAACCCAATAACACTGAAGGTTCACACGATATTCTAAATGAGACTGCAACTTCATTGTCAAAATTATTTTATAGA
The DNA here is from genome assembly GCA_964419355.1 of uncultured Candidatus Cloacimonadota bacterium. Classification (GTDB taxonomy): domain Bacteria; phylum Cloacimonadota; class Cloacimonadia; order Cloacimonadales; family TCS61; genus TCS61. The sequence goes on from CAYQOZ010000182.1 coordinate 314, forward strand.
TGCATCTTTGTCAAATTGTTTTTTATTTTTTTTTTAATATCGCCCATTAAAATAACTTTAGATTCTAATGTTCATCTTCTATTTATTTTTCAACTTTTGTGGATATCCAGAACCATCAATCTTTTCATGATGCTGATGAACAATTTCCGCGATTGGCAATTCAAAATTTATATTCTTCAAAATTTCATAGCCAAACTCTGGGTGCTTTTTCAACATTTCAAATTCAATATCAGTTAACATTCCGGGTTTACTTAAAATTTCTGTGGGAATGTATATTTTTCCAATATCGTGCAAAATAGAAGCAATATGAATGGATTCAATCACATTCTTTTCTAAATTCATTTCGTTTGCAATGGCAACGGCAAGTTTATTCACATTCTGCTGATGACCAGCAGTATAAGGATCTCGTGCTTCTACCACTGCAACAAGAGTATTAATTATTCCATCGAATAGAACCATCAATTTATCATAACTTTTGTGTAAATGCTCCGTGTTTTCACGTACTTTATCTTTCAGTATTTTTTTTTCGTTCCGTAATAAATCTTCCGATTTTTTAATGCGTAAAGCCACTTTAATTTGAGCAATTAATTCCACTTCATCAATAGGTTTCGAGATAAAAGCATCGGCACCTAATTTCAAGCCATTTGCTCTATCTTGCGAATTACTTTTGGAAGCAGTAATCAAAATTACGGGAATATGTTTAATTTTTGCATCTGCTTTAATAATTTCACAAACTTCAAATCCATCCATTTCGGGCATCATAATATCAAGTAAAATGACATCGGGTTCATCCTTTCTTATTTTTTCTATTCCTTCTTTCCCTGAAATAGATGTGAATACTTTAGAATTTGGCATTAAACCTTTCAAAACTGCGTTTATGGTAATAAGATTATCTACATTATCATCAATTACTAAAATTTTCGGCATCATTTCTCCTTTAAATGACTTGCAATTTTTTCGATCAACAGAACAGGATCAATTGGTTTAGACATATAACCATCAAACCCAGCGGACAGAATTTTTTCTTCGTCGCCTTTCATCGCCATTGCCGTCAAAGCTATAGTTGGAATATTTTCCGTTTTTTTGCTCACTTTTAATTTCCGTAAAACTTCGAATCCGTCCATTTTAGGTAAATTGATATCTAATAAAATTAACGCTGGATTTTTGGTCTGTGCCATCTCTAATCCAATCTCACCATCTATCGCTTCCAAAATTTCATAACGATTGTTCAACACTGCTTTTATCGTAGTCATATTATCTGGATTATCTTCCACCACTAAAATATTTACGAGCTGTTTTAGAATTATTTTTTGCACAGTTTCAAATTTTAAAACCTTATTTTTTTTGGCTATCCAATTGTTGTAAAATCCGCCTAATTTCTGCGGCTAAATTCACAGAAGTATTTTCATCTTTAGAAAGGATAGAAGCTACATTGCCATTCAAACAATTTTTATCTTCTTTTGTTAAGTCCTTCGCAGTCACGATAATTACAGGCAATTTCATCGTCTCGGGATTTTTCTGTAATTTTTCAATAACGCCAAATCCACTCAAATCTGGCATCATTAAATCCAAAACTAAAATATCCGGTTTATTGTTTTCGAGCAATTTCAAGCATTTTAAACCACCGTCAGCACTTATCGTTTCAATCTGTTCGCTTTCGATGATTTCTCGCATTGTCGCCCGATCAAATTCATCATCATCAACGACCATAATAGAATGTGGTGCACTATTTATTTTTCGAATTTCAGACATCAAATTCACACGATGAACCGGCTTGGAAACATAACCCACAG
>CAYQOZ010000183.1:0-2102 GCA_964419355.1 uncultured Candidatus Cloacimonadota bacterium
AGAACTAAGTAAAACTAATGCAAAATTTACTATTTTTTTAAAGAACTAATCTATTAATTTTTTAACTATTTTTTCTAATTTAGGTAAATTTTCCGAGATAATTTGTTCGGTAATGCAGAGATTAACACCGTCATAATTATGGGTTATTATATTGCGAAACCCAACGATATTTTTTACCGGAATTTTCAATTTATATTTTTCTGATTCAATTTTATTTATCGTCTCGCCAATTTGTTGAAGGCACATTAAAACAGCGTATTGACCTTCAAAATCAAGAAGTGCATTTTCAATATTATCGTGTCGTTTCACAATTTTGTAGATGTCCGAAATATATTCCAAAACTAATTCTAATTTTGCGAGATCGCTTTTGTTAGACATAGTTAACCTCTGGTAAAATGTATTTTTTTCCAATTTTTTTGAGTGCGTTTTTATCAGTAAGGTCTATTTTTTTGCCCAATTTATTTTCTAATTCATTTTTAATTTTGTCAATTTCGGGGAAAGCATTCCAACCGGGAAATTTATCATAAAATGTTTTGGTCATTTCAAATAAAATATCAATGTCGCTCTCTTCGGTTTCTTCACCCCTTACATAAGAGCCGAAAAGCCCCAATATAATGAACCCATCAATTAAATATTTTTGTTTATTTTCTCTCAAAAAATTTAGAATTTCTTTTTTTCCCATTTCTAATTCCTCATTTTCCAAACTTATTAAAGGAATTTTCCTGTCAAATAGTTTTTTGGGAAAAGGTTAGTTACTAACAAAACGAACAGAATAGTTTTCAACAGAATGGGTACTTAACTTCTCTTAATAAATCTTCCAAATCCTGCTTTTTGCAAAATGCCTTTTTTAGCATCAAAAACGGTATTTCCACGCACAATTGTACGGTTAATTGAGCAACTAAATTTCTTTCCATCAAAAGGGGAATATTTCCCTTTTGAGTGTAGTTTTGTTTCGTCAACAATAAAGGGTTTCTGTAAATCAATTACTGTAAAGTCTGCGTCTGTGCCAATCTGCAAACTGCCTTTTTGTGGGTAAATCAGAAATCGTTTTGCTACATTTTCAGAAGTTAATTTAATCATTTTAGCAAGGTTTGTTTTCTCTTTTTGGTAAAATTCTGAAAACAAAAATGGAACCATTAATTCGGTGGCGGGAATGCCATTATAAATTTTGGCAAAATCAGCAATTTTTTTTTCTGTTTTGAAGTCACAACCAGCATGGTCTGTCGTGATGAAATCAACTTTTCCGTCTTTCACACATTGTCGCAAAAATTCACGATCTTCTGCAAATTTTACAGGTGGTGCAGTTTTCAGTTTTCCTCTTAATCTGGGCAAATCATTGGCGGTAAATTGTAAATAATGCGGGCAAGTTTCGAAGCTGGCATTTTCACTTTTCAAAATCAATTCTGCCGCTTTTTTACTGCTGATATGCACGAAATGGATTTTTTGATGTTTATTTTTTAGGATATTTTTTACGGCTATAAATTCCGCTTCCATTGAACGAATTTTTGCGTAGTTTTCAGCAGTTTGTCGCAATTTTTGATTTTGTTTGATAGTCATTTTATCTTCAGCGTGAAATCCAAAAAGAATTTCGGGAAATTTTTGCAAAATATTACCAATTTGTGCGTATGAAAGTGCTTCAAAACTATCCATTCCAGAAATTGTGTAAATCTTCAAACCAATTACTCCAGCCTTCCATAAATCCGCAATTTTTTTTTCATCTATCGGAAAATCATTTTGGCGAATTCCACCCCAAAAAGCAAAATCAATGCATGCTTTCGGTTGCACAATTTCCAATTTTTGACGAAAATTTTCCACATTTGTAACAGGCGGAATAGAAGTGCACGGCATATCGATGATAGTGGTGATGCCACCAAATGCAGCGGCGGTGGTACCACTTTCAAAATCTTCGTGATGATTGTAGCCAGGATCGTTGAAATGAACATGTGCATCGATGCAACCTGGAATGAGCAGTTTGCCCTTCAAATCGATAATTTTACAATTTGAGATGTTAATGTTTTCTGCGGTAATTTTCCTGATTTTATCATCAAAAAGAATGTTGACTAACCTTTCATTTTTGTTGTTAATCTTGGCATTTTTTATCA
>CAYQOZ010000184.1:0-2079 GCA_964419355.1 uncultured Candidatus Cloacimonadota bacterium
ATAGCAATCCGGTGGAGTTGTCGTAAATTTTATTGCAAATTCATTTTCAAGAGCGGTTGCACTATTCGGATAAATATTTGCATAAGTATACAAAAGTCCATCCGATTGGTTAAAATTCTCGATGCCAACAGTTGCAAAATTGCTCGATACATCCACATTTCCAATCGATTGATAATTAATTTGAATTTCACCATTTCCACTTTCGGTAGGATAAAATTCTGGATCGAAAAGAATAATCTCAAATTTTTCATCAGTTACAACATCATATCTATTTTTACACAAATTCCACTCAATTACAAAAATATTTTCAGATTCTATGTAATCATAACAAATGTGCATATCTTCGTAATCATCACCATCTGGAAAACCGATGAGGTCATCCCAAAAAGCGGCAACCATTCCATAAGGTCCAAGTGCAGAAGGAATATTCCAATTTCTAAAATATGTCTCCCAAGTTGGTTGGAACGAAATCCAGCCATTTGTGCAAATTGTTAAACTGTCCGGGTTTTGGTCATAAAATTTAAAATTCATCGGCAATGCAATCGTTTCGGAACGATCATCTCCCAATTCGAGAACTGTGCCATTTCCACCATCATTTGGATCAATTTCAATCCACTCGTAAAGCGGACATTCATCATAATTCACATCATAACTATCATAGGCATAATAGCCAAAGGTATCGGGTCCAGTTGGGGCTGAGTTGGTAACTTCGCCAATTTCGAGTGCAAAATTTACGGAAGTTGCTAAATCAAAATTATCAACCAATTGAATTGTGAAATGTGCCATTCTACCAATCGCACAATCGTTTGCCACACTAACAGTAAAAGTTGCTACATCATCATCGACCGAACTCCAATTATTTGTAACGGTTACGGCATCCGTGAACGCAAACAATTCCGCAGTAAGCATATAAGGAGCAACTTCACCAATATTATTTAATGTAACTTGAATTTCGCACTCTTCACCTGGTTCCAAAATGCCATTTTCATCTTGCACTAAAATTTCAATAATTTCATAAACCAAACTGTATGTAAATAATTCAAATTTTGCATCATTTCCGTTTGAAATTTCAAGAGTAAATTCCAATATTTCACCGTTTGGACAATATGGTTCGATGAATATCGTATAATCTCCGACAACAGTAGCATTTGGAGCAATATCACCAAATTCTGCATTATCATCGCCAATTGTAACAAACTCATTATTTGTAGTTAAAATAGCCGAAATATCATTTTCAGTTTGAGTGCCAAAATTCTTCAAAGTAAGCGATAAATCTGTTGTTTCACTCGCTACATTTTCACCGTCATAATCGACGCTAATTAAGCCAATATCGCTTTGTGCGGTTACAACATTTATTGTTTGAATGAGTGGAAAATAATTTGGTTTTGTAATCGTGATGGTGATTTCACCTTCTGTTTCAGAATTGAAGAATAACGTTGTAGAACCATTTTCAACGGTCGCAACTTCAAAAATCTCATCAGATTTTATGGCTGTAACGACAGCACCATCTAAATTCGAAAATTGTAGTTCGAGATAGTTCGTACCAAGATTTATCTCGTTTGGCAATTCACACGCTATATTTTGCGGAAATTTCGTGCGGACCTGCAATGATGGATCACCTAAAATATTGTAAACATGAAAATAAAATTCAGCATCTTCACCATCTTCTTGATTATTTGGAAAATTGTTACAAAGCTCCATTTTTCCGCGTAACATTGCTGCTCCAAATGAAAAAATATTTTCATCCAAGATGCCGCTAAAAAAACCAGAAAAAATAGAATTATTCAATTTTGTACTTGTGTGAAGATCGGAAGGTCCTACGAAAATAACACCACCTTTTGGATTTGAATCACTCCCCATCCTTATCCACGCTTCTCCAAAACAGGGATCAACTGAATTGGCAAAATCACCAGTATTACAAACGAAAGACGCGATTATTGGTAACATCATTCCATTATTCAAAGATTCCAAATTTTCGATGTGATAACGTGGATAGTGCCAACCATTTGCATCTCCCCAACCACGATAAGAGACAACGCCAGCACCATTATTTATTGACGATGTAATTTCTGCACTTCC
>CAYQOZ010000185.1:0-2030 GCA_964419355.1 uncultured Candidatus Cloacimonadota bacterium
CGATTTTTTTGTATTGTAAAATTGTTTGTGAAAGAGTGTGCGGAATTATCGAAACAACGAAGCTGTCCGTCTTTAACTCTGCTATTGTTAAGCTGATTCCATCAATTGAAATAGAACCTTCTTTAATGATGAGATGGCGAATATTATCCGAAAAATTGATCTCAAAAAAAATGGCATTTTCATCTTTTTTGATGTTCAAAATTTTCCCAACTGCATCGATGTGACCACTCACAAAATGCCCGCCAAATCTTGACTGCATCTGCATTGCCCTCTCAAAATTGACAAAATCACCCACTTTCGCAAATTTCAAATTAGATTTCTCAACAGAAACTGGCATTACATCAGACGAAAATGTGTTTTTTGAAAATGCTACAACCGTTAAGCAAAGCCCATTTACCGCGATGCTGTCGCCAATTTGCACATCCAAAACTACTTTTTTTGCGGTAAAAGTAATGTTGAAATTATCTGCTGTTTTTTCAATTTTTTGAATTTTCCCGATTTCTTCAATAATTCCTGTAAACATTATTATTTCCTCAAATATCCACTAATCAAGATATTGTTATCAAACTTTTTAAATTCCAAATTTTTCAACTGTATTGCATCTTTCACATTTGAAATATTCAAATTATTTGTCCAGCTAATGCCATCATTTCCGATGATTTTTTCGGTTACAAAAATTTGCAATTTATCGACTAATTTTTCTTTGAGAAAAGATGTGTAAACACCACTGCCACCTTCGAGTAAGATGCTGTTTACACCGATGTTTTTCAATTTTGAAACTAAATTTTGCAGATCGTCAAATGCGATAAGATTTATTCTTTTGTTTCTGAATTCGTTTTTTTTTTCTACTGAAAGATTATTTTGGGGAACGCATAAAATGACGGGTTTTTCACTTTGGAAAATGGCAGAATTTTGCAATTTTTCGAAAGTGAAATTTAACTTTTCAGAAAGGATGATTTTGCGAGGATTTGAACTTTTTCCAATGCGAACAGTTAATTTAGGATTATCCTGCAAAAAAGTGTTTTCACCCACCAAAATAGCATCGACTGAATTGCGAATTTTGTGCACTTCTTGACGCGACATTTTATTGGATAACCATTTTGAATCACCACAATTAGTAGCAATTTTTCCATCTAAACTAATCGCAGTTTTCAAAATGATAAAAGGTCTGTTTTGGGTTACATTTTTAATGAAAATTTCATTCAAAATTTGAGCTTCTTCTTCACAAATGCCGGTAATTATTTCGATGCCATTATCTCGCAGAATTTGGTATCCCTTTCCGTTTACGAGTGGGTTTGGGTCTTTCATTGCCGAGACAACGCGTGAAATTCCAGCTTCGATAATTTTTTGGGTGCAAGGTGGAGTTTTGCCATAATGTGAGCAAGGTTCCAAAGTTACAAATAATGTCGCATTTTTAGCTTTTTGTCCAGCTTGTTCAAGTGCCAAAACTTCGGCGTGAGGTTCAGCGGCTTTTTGGTGTGCACCACTGCCAACTATTTCACCATTTTTGACGACAACCGCACCTACCATCGGGTTTGGCGATGTGAAACCGCGATATTCAGTCGCAAGTTCCAAAGCGATCTTCATAAATTTTTCCATAAAAAAATACCCCAATTCTCTGGGGCACCAAAAATATAAACTACTTCTTTTCTCATCCAGACTTTTACTGTCGGTTTTGGAATCTCACCAAATCAATCCCAAAAAGGGACTCGCGGACTTTACCGCCGGTAGGGAATTTCACCCAACCCCAAAGATGTTTCCAAAAGGTTTTGAGGGGATTATCTGTCAAGTGGAAAATGATTTTTAACAACGAACAGCACAAACAAAAAAATAATCATCAAGCAATTCTCAATTTTCCAAAAACCGCTCCCAAAGGAGCGGTTATTTTACTTCCTACTTCAACAAAATCATCTTTTTTGTATCCACAGCTTTACCATCAACAACAAGTTTGTAGAAGTAAACGCCTGATGAAAGCTTATCTGCTGAATAGTTTACCTGATTACTTCCTAATTCATAATTCGTAATGGCTA
>CAYQOZ010000186.1:0-2009 GCA_964419355.1 uncultured Candidatus Cloacimonadota bacterium
GAACATCCAGTTTTACCTATTTTGGAAAAACAAAAAATTCCATTTTATTGGAACGGAACAAAATATTTTGGTTTCAAAAATGAAATGATTTCATCGGCACTTTTTGCAAATGGCATCAAAATTTTTGGACATCATCACAAAGATAAAAGTGCGTGCGGAATTTTTTGTGCGAACGGGCAATGTGCAAAATGTACTGTTATTGTAGATGGGTTGCCCCTGAAATCTTGTATGACACCGCTAAAATCTGAAATGAAAATCGAAAGTGTGGAAGAACTCCCCACTTTGCCAGATGCAGATAAATTCGATGTTAGTGAAATTGAAGAATCTCCTTTTGATGTGCTGATAATCGGTGGCGGCCCAGCTGGGCTTTCCGCTGCTATTCAGCTTGGAAAACATAAAATTAAAACGCTTTTAATCGATGATAAAGATGAATTGGGTGGAAAGTTGGTTTTGCAAACGCATAAATTTTTCGGCTCGCAAGAGGACTCTTTTGCTGGTACTCGTGGAAATGATATTGGCAAGAAATTAGCTCAACAAATTACCAAATTTCCCAAAACAACGATTTGGAAAAATAGCACTGCATTGTTTGTTTTCAAAGACAAAAAAGTAGGTATTTTGAACGATGGAATTTATAAATTAGTCAAACCAAAAATTATTTTGAATACTGCAGGTGCACGCGAGAAATTCCTGACTTTTAAGGGAAATTCACTCGCTGGAATTTACGGAGCTGGTGCTTTCCAAACTTTGGTAAATCGCGATTTGGTGCGACCCACAAAACGGCTCTTCATCGTGGGTGGCGGGAATGTGGGACTCATCGCTGGCTATCACGCTTTGCAGGCAGGAATTGAAGTAGTTGGCTTGGTGGAAGCGATGCCAAAATGCGGTGGCTACAAAGTTCACGCAGATAAATTGAAACGGCTTGGAGTGCCCATTTTTACTTCACACACAGTTTTGAAAGCGGTTGGCGATGAAACTGTGAAATCAGTTACAATTGCCCAAGTTGACGAAAATTTCCAACCAATTTCTGGAACCGAAAAAAGTTTTGAATGCGACACACTTTTGATTGCGGTCGGTTTGGAACGCGTCGATGAATTTGCATTTGAAGCTGAAAAAGCTGGAATTGAGATAATTTCTGCCGGTGATGCAAAAGAAATTGCCGAAGCTTCTTCTGCGATGTTCAATGGCAAAATCGCCGGTTTGAAAATTGCCAAAATGATCGATGGAAAACTGGAAGAAGTTCCTGAAAGTTGGTTCCAAAAAGCCAAAATATTAAAATCTGAACCAGGTAAAATTTTTACTGAAAATTTACCAAAAAATAGATGTGAAGTTTTGCCGATTATCCATTGTTTACAGGAAATACCGTGCAATCCGTGTAGTACGGTTTGCCCCACAAATTCCATCAAAATGGATAATGACCCGATTATGGATTTACCCCGTTTTGAGGGAAAATGTATCGGTTGTGGAAAATGTGTTTTGATTTGTCCAGGACTGGCGATTACACTGGTAGATTATCGCAAAGATGCGAAAAATCCAACGGTTACACTACCTTACGAAATCTCTAATCACAAAGTTGAAGTTGGGAATGCAGTGAATTGCGTTGATATTGACGGCAATAATTTGGGCAAATTTGCAATTGAAAAAATACTAAAATCAAATCAAAAAACGCATCTAATTAAACTGAAAATTCCCCAAAATATTGCTGAAAAAGTGGTTTCATTCAAAATTCAAAATGCGGAAATTTCTGCCCAAATAATTGCAGAAAAATCTCCTCAAAACGATGCAGAAATGGTCTGTCTTTGTGAACGCGTTACCGCAAAAGAAATTCGCGAATTGGTGCAAAATGGAATTTTTGACATCAACCAAATAAAGGCGATTACGCGTGCCGGAATGGGACCTTGCGGCGGAAAAACTTGCGATAATTTAATCAAACAAATTTTGCGAAGCGAAGGTGTTACAAATGAAAAAATTGAACCGAATACTCGTCGTCCAATTTTTGTGGAAGTGCCACT
>CAYQOZ010000187.1:0-1948 GCA_964419355.1 uncultured Candidatus Cloacimonadota bacterium
CCATCTAAATAAAGAGTATTTTAAAAAAGCTTTAATTTACACATCTTCCCAAACTGGAATGCGACAAGAATTGATAGAAAAAGATTATTATTGCTCACTTATTTTGGCATATTTATTCAAAGGTACCAAAACGAAACTCGTCTTTAAAGGTGGCACTTGCATTAGTAAAGTTTACGCCAATTTTTATAGAATGAGCGAGGATTTGGATTTTTCAATCTCAACACCCATCTCGGCAACGAGGCAACAAAGAAGTAATTTGATACAACCCATTAAACAAGAGTTTGAAAATCTTATAAATCACTTTAATTGTTTTTCCTGGCAAAGCAAATTAATGGGTAATAATGAATCGAAACAATACATTGGCACCATCCAATATAACTCTGCGGTCAGTTTCAAAAACAGAAAAGGTACTATAAAAATTGAAATTAGTTTACGGGAGACATTATTGCAAAACACTTCAATGAAACCTGCAAAAACATTACTATGGGACCCTTTTCGTAACGAAGTTGTATTAGCATTGTACCAAGTTAAGGTGCTAACCATCGAAGAAGTTTATGCAGAAAAATTTCGTGCTGCTATTTGCAGAATATTACCAGCTATTCGTGATTTCTATGATATTCATTATGCTGTGAATAATTTGTCAATCGACTGGAAAAGTGATGATTTTATGAATTTACTCCATTCCAAATTATCTATACCGAGCAACAGAATTATCAAAATGGATACAGAAAGAAAAAGACAACTAATCTTGCAAATAGATGCAGAATTAAAACCTGTTTTACGACAGCAAGATTTTATGAAATTTGATTTTGAAAAAACATTTAATTTTGTGAAAAATCTTTTACGACTTTAAAAAGAAGAGAAATTTTTAAAATCAGCGTTAAATTATTCTCTACTGTTGGGTAAAAATTACCCAATTTGGGTAATTTTTACCCAACTTATTTAAATTATTGCATTTTTCAAAGATGCTTTTTTAGCATATTTAAAAATATTTTGCCACACTAAATTACACAATCACAACACCTTACAGACATTCAAATAATTTTTATTAAAATAAAATCAAGTTTGGAACAAAAATTGCATATTACTACAGTATGAAGAAAATAAAAAAAGTGCTAATTGTCGAAGATAATGTTTCGCTGAAACTTATTCTATCCAAATTAATTACAGCGGCAGGATACGAGGTAACCTCTACTATCTCTGGTATTGAAGCAATTGCCCTCTTAAAAAACCAAAAATTCGACATTATCATCGCAGATTACCAATTACCAGAGGTCACAGGTTTAGATATATTCCAAGAAATTCAGCACCAACCGATTAAAAAGATATTAATCTCTGCTTACGCCAATTTAGATTTAGATGTAAAAGCCGCAGAGCTGGGAGCTCTCTTTATGGCTAAACCGTTCAATAACGAAGAACTGGCGAGGCTGTTAAAAAAATGAAAAACAAGAACTTTAACGCAGAGGGACGCAGAAAATTATGAACAACTACGAAAAGAGCAAGAGACAAATCATTGTTTTTAAATCATACTTTCATCATATAAAATCAGTGTTAATCAGCGTTGAAGTCAAATAAAAAAGTGCCAAAGGCACAAGGAGGAACAGATGTTGAAGAACAAAGTAAGTGCAGTAGTTAGCGATGAAGATCGTGTTGCTATTGCGGGAGCAATTCAAACCATCAAGGCGACAATGCCATTTTTGTTGGATTTGACCCCAGTAGAAAGGAAGGCATTGGCAAAACTCGGTGATAAGAGCGTGGCGTTTGTGGATAGGGCTTTGGAGCTTGCTACCCAAAACCCAGATTTCCTCCCCCGCTCGTTCGACCTCGCCGAGATGCAAAAAGATGTTGATTTATTCAACTCGTTAAATGCCATCCGCCAATCTGTGGTGCAACTCTTGGAGCTGCTCGAAGATACCGCCATGCAAGCAGGTAACGAGGCTTACAGTGC
>CAYQOZ010000188.1:0-1946 GCA_964419355.1 uncultured Candidatus Cloacimonadota bacterium
AAGAATTGCCTAATGTGGGCGATATTTTTTATGATATCACTACCAAACCACCTGGTACAATTGAATGGGAATAGAGATTCCTAATTTATAAAAAGCCGCTCCTTTTTCGGAGCGTTTTTTTTGCTTGATAAAATATTATTTAACAAAAACTTTACAAAATTTTCTCTAAAATACCTCTCTCAACATTTACGAAATTCAAAGCGACATCAGCTTCTTCCAGCATTTCCATTGCTAAATCATCTTTGTATGTATTAGCGATATAGATTGTATTTATCTCGGAATTGATGAGCATTTTTGCACAAATTGAGCAAGGTTGATTGGTGCAATAAAGCGAACCATTTTTTATTGAAGATCCATTAATAGCAGCTTGAATTATTGCATTTTGCTCTGCGTGAACTCCGCGACACAATTCATGTTTTTCAGCTGATGGAACATTCATTTTTTGTCTTAGACATCCGGTGATGGAGCAGTGTCTTATGTGTTTTGGAGCACCATTATATCCCGAAGAAATAATTTGATTATCACGAACAATAATAGCTCCTACTTGCCTTCGCATACAGGTGGAACGCTCTGCTATCAAAAAAGCCATCTTCATAAAATATTGATGCCAGTTGGGTCTGTTTTTCATAGTTCATCCTTTTTTTTTTTTATTATTTCTGCTTGAGATTTTCGTAAATAATAAGGTTCCAAAGCTGCAATTTTATCAAAATCATATTTTGGAATTAGTCTATTTAAAGCAATGCTGATTAAAGTTGAAGCGAGTGGAAGGTTATGATGTGGAAAGGCAAATTCATATTCGATATTTGATTCAATAATTATATTTTCAAATTTCTTTGCTCCATCACCAACAATTATTACAGGTTGATTAATTTTCTTTAAAAATTTCGTTGGATTAGCATTTTGTGGTTCAATCAATTCCTGATGATTTGCCGAATAAAGCGCAACATAAATTTCATTCATCTTGGCATCAATCATTGCCAAAATGGGAATTTGTGGTTTGTACAAATTGTAGGAGAGTAGTTCCAAAGTATTGATTGCTAAAAGTGGAATCTCATTTGCCATGCAAATACCTTTTGCTGTTGCCAAGCCAATTCTAATGCCGGTAAACGAGCCTGGACCATTTGCCAAAGCAACTAAATCAATATCAGAAATATTTAGTTTACTTTGTTTCAATCCAAAATCAATTTGTGGCATTAAGCGTTCGGAATGTGTGATGCGAATATCCAAATAGCTAATAAAAGAAATTTTATTTTCTTTGTAGATCGCAATACTACCAGATGTTGAGGTTGTGCTTAATGCTAAAATATTCAAATTTTTCTCCAATTAATTATTCGATTGGCATAATTTTATTAAAAAGTTTGCAGTCAAGAAAGAAAAATCCCTATTTTTTTATTGCCTTAATTTGGTGAATTTCAAGTTTTGAACATCATTATTGGATTAATGAGGATAAAATGAAGAAAGAAACAAAAAATAAGATTGAGTATCTTGCTTTTATAATTTTTGTGAAAGTTTTTAAAATATTTCCTTTTAAATTTACCAAAGTAATTATTGGAAAAATTTTTCAATTTGGCGGAATGCGTTTTAAAATTAGAAAAAAAGTTGCTTCTCAACAATTAAAAAAGATATTTCCCCAAAAATCTAATGCTGAAATAAAAATGATTTTGAAAAAGATGTATTACAATCTGGGAATAACTTCTGCGGAGATATATTTTGGGAAAAATAAAAATTTATTTAAAACTATAAAAACTCAAGGTTGGGAAAACCTTGAACGGGCAATAAATTTAAAAAAAGGAGTTATTCTGGCATCTTCTCATTTTGGTAATTGGCAATTGGCGGGTGAATATATTGCATCATTTTTTGATTTGAGTGTAATCATTAAAAAGCAACGAAATCAATATTTTCACGATTACACCTATAACAAAAGCGTAGAAGAAAATGTTACTCTT
>CAYQOZ010000189.1:0-1946 GCA_964419355.1 uncultured Candidatus Cloacimonadota bacterium
TACTGGAATTTGTTTTGGTTTTCGAGCTCTTGTAAAATTACCACTAATGTTTGGTCTTTTGTAGTATAAATTTTTAATGTAATTAGTGAGGTAATATTGGTAACTACCTCTCGTAGTAAGTGGTTACTTAAATAGAAAATAGGGGAGAGGCGATAGGTTGGTACGCCATTTTACGAAAAAATGTTTTAATGTCAGATTTTTTTATTCCCACGGTTTATTCAGGTAATAATTCAGGACAATTTTTGTTTTATGTTCGATTGTAATTTTGTTTTTATATTTGTCCAAAACTAAATATTTTTCAAACTTCAGCGAGTGTGAATCAGCTACATTTTGGATAATTTGAATGCCATTGTTAACTATGTCTGTATCGGTAAATTCCATTAAATTTGTGTTGCAAATCAGCTCTGTAATCTTTAACTTTGAAGCTCTTTGCAGTCCTTCTAGCATTTCTATAATTCCTTTTTCATCAGCTGTGAAAGGTCTTTTGGTGTTAATTACAAAGTGCATTTCGTAACCGCGTTGTTTAATTACATTCAAATATCTAGCGAGCGTGCGACACCCAGCAGAATCTCCTCCCACATCTAAAATAACAGTATTATTTCCTGCTTTCAAAACTCCCATAATTTTTGATGAAAGCATTGGTAGGTCTGCAAATCGAAATTCACCTTCGGGTGAGATTACTTCGATGCCCTCTTTTTGGAAAATTTCTTGTACGTCGCGACTGCGAAAATACGGATTTACAACATCTAAATCTACTAAATATGTATTTGCTGTCTCACTTTTTAATTTTCTTGCTAAATTTATAGAATACTCACTTTTACCACTTCCAAAAGCACCTATTACAACAATTAACTCATTTTTCATCTTTCCTCATTTTTACATAAAATCCATGGCAAAATTTAATTTAAGCAAATATTGTCAAAATTCTTTTTGACAATATTTGTCCATTTTTCAGATTGCAACAAATTAGTTTTGGAGAATATCTTGTATCATAAAATGGTTTTGCTTTTAATTTTGTTGGCTTCATCGCTTTTGGCAAATGATTATCTTGATTTGAATTTTTTCATTGAGCCTCAGTTTTCAGAAGATGAAATTTATCTAAAAAATTTTGCTATCTATAACATTCGCAATGACTCTATTCCGCAGACAAATATTTTTGCTGGAAAATTAATGAGCACACACGCTTCGGATAGTTTAGTAGTTGAATTTATCAATTTGTGCAAATCGGAAATAATTGCACCAACAGATTATCTCTTTTACGATACAAATCTCGAAAAACCGTTATTAATTTCTAATATAGAGAGTGATTCCATTGCAGTAATTAAGCATAAAATAGTTTCGGTAGATTCTTTTAAAGTAGGTATCTTTTCACTCTACACACCAGATTTCATGGTGAAGAATAAGGTCTCTGAAAATGCAGAATTTAATTTTAACTTTTTGGAAATTGCCAAACAACAATTTGATTATTTAAATGAAAAAACTGATTTTGTGATTTTGCTTTCCAATTTTTCCAAATACATTGATAGTGATATTGTTGCAGAAATTCCCGTTGATGTGGTGGTTAGTTTTGACTATAAAGGGAAGAAAAATGGTAAATTAGCTAATGGTAAAACGATGTTTTACAGTATTTTAAGCAAATCTGAATACTATGGAAAATTGCGATTAATCTATCACAATGGTAAAATTTCCCAGAAATGGCAAAAGGTGAAATTATGATTTTAGATGTTCTATACTTAGTTATCGGCTTTTTGATGCTGATAAAAGGTGCAGATTTCTTGATAGATGGTTCGTCTTCTTTAGCCAAAAAATTACGAATTTCAGAATTTGCTATTGGTATAACCATTATAGCTTTTGGTACTTCTGCGCCAGAATTAGTGGTAAATATTTTTGCTAGTATTTCTGGCCATCACGAGATAACTTTTGGGAATATTTTGGGCAGTAACATC
>CAYQOZ010000190.1:0-1927 GCA_964419355.1 uncultured Candidatus Cloacimonadota bacterium
CGTTGTCATTTCATCAGTTACTTTTAGTGAAAAATAGTGCCCTGTTTTATCCGTAATTAAATATAGTGTTCCATTAGAAAAAATAACAAAATTAAAGTGTCCTCTAACATTTTGAAAAATATTTTTATCCTTTTTGAAATCACTTAAAATTTGAGAAAGTGCACCAAATCCAAATAATTTTTCGTAAAAATAAATTCCCGTGCCAGCTATAAAATCATTATCATTATAATGAATATTTTGATGATTTTTTAAATTAATTTTCTGAAAAATAGCAATTTGCCAACCACCTACATGACGAATAATTTTTCGTTTTGGATATTCAGTTTTGCTATTATCCAAAACTCGATTAAATATTTCTTCGTTATTGCAAATGTAAAAGCCAGCCATAATTTATTTTGCCTCAATGTTTTTAAAAATTTTTTGCCATTTTTTTATCGCATTTTCATACGAATATTCATCAACAATTTTTTTACGAGCATTTTCTCTCAGGTTTCCTAATTTATCATAATTTTCATAAGCATACATCATTCGTTCTTTTAATTTAGTAAAATCATTCTTTTTCAATAAATATCCTGTTTTTTTATCAATTAAAACTGTTGGGATATTGTCAACTGCTGGTGCAATAACCAATTTTTGGCAAGACATTGCTTCCATCAAGGCAACAGGTAATCCTTCCATTGTGGAAAACATTACAAAAATTTTACTTCTATCTAAAAACTGTTTCACATCTTTTTGGAACCCAAAAAATTCTACATTGTTTTTTAACTTTAAATCAGAAACTAAGTTTTGCAACAATTCATAATCAGGTCCATCGCCTACAATACCAAGTTTTGCAACAGGATATTTAGCTGCTATTTTTTGAAATGCCTCAATAATTTTATTAACCTGCTTTCGAGGATTCAGAATACCTACAAACAATACATCAATATCTTCTTCTTTATTTGTTGGGAAAAAACAATCTGTGTCAATAGTACTATGCAAAATATTTATTTTTGTTTTAGGTAAACTCCAAGATACCCAAAATTGTCGTGCTTGTTTACCGGGAACATTTATTATTTTAGCTTTTTTTAACACAATTTTCACAAAATGCTTTAAAATAAATTTTTGAGCAATTTCTTGGCTTTCACCACCTGTTTGTCCAAAAATAAATGTTTTTTTTGAAATTAAGGAAACAAACCATGCAAAAAAAGCATGTGGTACAAGATGATAAGCAATAATTAAATCTGCTTTTAATTTAATCGTGTAGTAAGCTAAGATCATGGGAGTAAGTAGCAAATTAAACAAAAAAAATCGACACATTTTTGGAAGCACTAAATACTCTACTTTGGGAATTTTTGGTCCAACATCTTTCCTAACTACATAAATTTTTTCTACCATTTCTACCTTAGATAATGGAATAAATTTTGCTTGAAAAGTGCCTTGTCCCATTTTTGCACTACTGATAATTATCATTATTTTCCCCTTTTATATTTTGAAATCACATAACGAAATTTACCAGATTTTGGCAGTGGAATATCGTCAACTATTTTTATTCTGACATCAACATCTTTACCACAATGAAATTGCATAACTTTATGTGCTCGTTCTTTGTCTTTTTCCGTAAAACCATCCTTAATAATAAATAACACCTCAACTTTATCGTGATCTATCTGGATAATTTGAAATCTTTCTATTTTTGTATCCCATACCTCAAACGGTAAGGATAGTCCATTTAATTGAATCCCATTAGAGAATTCGATTAAATCAGAAGTTCTGCCAATAATTTTCTCAATTAAAGCGAGATTTCTACCACAAGAACACTTCGCTTCACCCTTGATGGCAAAATCCCCCGGCGTGTATCTAATAAAAGGCATCGCTTTATCTAAAAGAGAAGTTAAAGTGACTTCACCCTCTTCTATAAGTTTGTCGGCTTCTCGTCTTGAGTATT
>CAYQOZ010000191.1:0-1864 GCA_964419355.1 uncultured Candidatus Cloacimonadota bacterium
ATTTCCACATCGTGAATATCTTTATCAATATTTGTTTTGCCGAGTGTGTATAGAACATCCCGTTCTGATATAATTCCAACAATATCAGCTTTTTCCATAACTATAAGACAACCGATTTTATACTTGTTTAATTTATAAACTGCATCACTAATTATGGCATTCGGTGTGATTGTGATTATCTTATCCTTTAATTTACATACATCAATAAGTTTCTTGTTCATAATTTCTCCTTTTCTTTTATGATTTTATTCATGTTGCTATTTTTATGAGATGTTGCTTCGCTGTCAAATAATTTATTCTAAAAATGAAAAAAAATATTGCACATATTTTTTTGTTTGTGAAATAAAGGAAAAATGCTTGACTTTAATATTGATTTTTTCTAATTGATAACTATGAAAAATAATCAAACTAAAAGATTGAGAAAGAGCTTTCAATACACGGTTTTAGGCATCGCAATATTGCTGATTATTTTGCTTATTAAGAATGTTTTATGTGTTGCTCATGAGTTTTGTCCTTATTCCGCAATTTGCTTTGGGGTGATGAGTCTAAAGCCTGGATTTGCAAAATTGTTATTTCCTATTTCTGTTTTTTCTGGAATATTAATTGTAATTTCTACGATTTTTATCGGAAGAAGATTTTGTGGATATATTTGTCCTTTTGGCACCATGCAGGAAATAATTCATAAGTTAAATCAAAAATCAAAAAAAAATAAACAGTTACAACTTCCGAATTGGCTACATAAATATTTGAATGCGGTTAAATATTTGATTTTGATGATTACTATCTTGGCAGTTTTTCGAGCTACACAATTTATTTATATGAAATTTTGTCCGGTGCTGGCAGTATCTCATCCGCAAAATATCACGATATCTTCGGCATTTACTTTATTTGTGATTTTTGGTTTTGGATATTTTATTAATAGATTTTGGTGTCGATATTTGTGCCCTTTTGCCGCACTAATGAATGTTTTTCAATATCTTGGAAAATTATTGCATCTTACTTCCAAAAGAGTTCAAGCTAATGAAAAATTATGTAAAAATTGTAGACTTTGTGCGAAAAATTGCCCGATGCAAATTGTAGTTTACGAAAAAAAACGCGTCGAAAATGTAAATTGTATTTTCTGTTTGGAATGCATAGAATCCTGTCCGGTAGAAAATGGTATCGAAATAAAATAAATAATTGGAATAAATATTGCTTCTTAAAATTAATGGAGAGATTGATGAAGATAAAATTTATTATTGTGTTGATGGTGTTTGTTTTAGCAGTTTTTAATGTTTTTTCTGAAACCGAAAAAACGGTGAAAGTTACAAAATATGCAGGCAAGTTAAAACAAATTGGTGAGAATTGGTTTTTAAATACGGGTGAGGATTTTTTTGAATTATCTTTTGCACCGTCAGAATTTTTAATAGAGAATGAAATTGAATTAAAATCAAAGGCAAAAATTTCTTTGAGTGGAAATTTTACGGAAGATGTAATTGAAGTTTTTACAATTTTTACAGAAAAAGATAGCATAAATTTGCGAGATGAATTTGGTAATAAATTGTGGAAAGAGCAAAAAGATAAATCCTATTTTGTTGATGCTAAAAGATGTATTGGATGTCGGTTATGCACTTTTAATTGTCCCACAAATGCCATTGAAATGGTAAATGGCATTGCGGTAATTGATACTGATAAATGTATATCTTGTGGTATTTGCGAAGATGGAAATGGTAAAAAATACAGAGGATGTCCGGTGAGAGCAATCTCGCAAAACGAATGAAATATTTATTTTATTTTATTATTTTATTTTATTTTTTTGGTTGTTCAGATACAATCTTAAAAAGTGATTTTTCGCCAGCTGATTCGATTGAACAACTTTCAATTA
>CAYQOZ010000192.1:0-1795 GCA_964419355.1 uncultured Candidatus Cloacimonadota bacterium
CAGAGGGTACATCTCGAAAATCTTGTGGATTATTTTGAATTGATTTTACACCATCTTTAGAAACGATTAAAATCTCGGCTGGTTTCACCTCTTTTTGCCATTGAGGTTTGAGAATATCGAGTGCACAACTTTCGGAAGCAACCGCAAAAGTACCATCAATAAGCTCACCGTAAATCATCGGGCGAAATGCGTGTGGATCACGAAAACAATACATTTCATTACCGTTTGTAAATGTTGTTGAGAACGCACCCTTTACCTCTGTCATCAAAATCTTGATAGCTTCAATTATTGTTTTATTTTCTTTTTCAATTTTATAAACAAGAAATTTCAAAAGCAATTCGCCATCGTTTGATGAATTAAAGTAAACCCCACTTTTTTCTAATTCGCGACGCTTTTCGTCATAATTTACCAAATCTCCATTACTTGCCAAAATATAGGAAGAACCAGCAAAAGTTTCCACCAAATGTGGTTGGGAATTGTAAACATTGGATGAACCACGCGTGGGATAACGCACATGTCCAATCGCAATTTTACCTTTAAAACTTTCCATTTTTTCTGGATAAAATACTTGTTTTACCAACCCCATTTTTTTACGAATGCGAACATTTTTTCCGTCTGTAACTGCTAATCCGCAACTTTCTTGTCCACGGTGCTGCTCTGCAAAAAGTCCTAAAACTGCAAGTTTAGAAGCTTCTTTATTACCAAATATCCCGATTATTCCACACATCTAAAATCTCCACTTATAAATATTTTTTTCAAGCATTCACTGTAAAATTTATGCTCAATTTTCAAGCCTTCTTGTTCCACTTCTAATAAAGTTCTGCAATTCGAGATATCCACCTCAATTTGGTCAATAATTTCTCCGCTATCCAAACCTTCATCCACAAAATGAACAGTTATTTTTGTTTTTAATATTTTGTTTTTAAACGCCCATTTATAGCCATCTAACCCTTGATGTAATTTTGTGTCTGCAGGATGAATGTTAATAATTTTACGATTAAAATATTTCACAATTTTAGCATTTAATATTTTCATATATCCTGCTAAAATAATAAAATCCGGATTAAGTTTTTTCAAATGTTCAAATAATAATTTATCATAATTCTTCTGTTTTCGCGATGCAATCGAGAAAGTTTTTAATCCTATTTTCATTGCAAGTTTTAAACCTTCAGCATTAGGCTTATTGGAAAAAACTTCCACTATTTCACAAAAATTTTTCAAAATCCCGCTTTGCACATTTTCGACAATTGCGTTCATATTGCTACCACGCCCAGAAATTAAGATTACTACTTTTTTCATTTTCTTTGGCCAATATCCTTACGATAATAGACATCTTTAAATTGTATTTTTTCACATTCTGCATAGACATTTTTAATCGCTTTTTGAAGAGTTTCACCTTTGCAAACAACATTCAAAACGCGACCGCCATTCGTCAAAATTTTACCATCAGTTTTTTGTGTGCCAGCATGAAATATAAGTGTGTTTTCATCCACATTTTGTAAGCCAGAAATTCCGTAATTTTTCTCGTATTGATGCGGATAACCACCAGATGCTAAAACGACATCTACAAAATAATTTTCTGAAAATTTCATCTGATACTTTTTAAGAGAACCATCGAAACAAGCTAAAATTAACTCGGCAAAATCGCTTTTTAAAGAGGGCAAAACTACTTCCGTTTCGGGATCGCCAAGTCGCACATTATACTCCAATAATTTTGGACCAGCTTCGGTAATCATCACACCGAAATATAGCACACCTTTGTAGTTGAAATTTTCGTTTGAAATACCTTGCATAG
>CAYQOZ010000193.1:0-1788 GCA_964419355.1 uncultured Candidatus Cloacimonadota bacterium
TGAGAAACGCAGTAATAAACGCTTCCATCATTGTTAACGCTGCTCTCCGTAACACAAAATCGAGTGGATGCCACTTCATAAAATAATCTTATATTTCTAAACTTGACACAAAAAAACGATTCAAAAAAATTACACACCGTGTGCTATGTGGGGAATTAGCGGCGTCCTGTAACCCTCAATCCGCTATAGTGGGGCAGAATGCCTGCATGAGAATGCTGATTTTTCTGGTGAATTTGATAAGCGATGTTGAGAACCAAGCCCAACGCAATTGTGAGCCGAGAACCGTGTCAGATCTGGAAGGAAGCAGCACTAATTGGATTTTGCGATGTGCCGTTGGTCTACTTGATTTGAGTTGGCTGTCAATTTTCGTCTGAAAATAGGTATCAAATGCAGGTGCACACACTTTTAATTTAATGTTAAAAATGGATATTTTTTAAGAGGATTGATGAAAAAATACAAAGTACCACGCGGAACTTTTGATATTTTGCCAGAAGAAAGCTTTCAATGGCAGTATATTACGAAAATATTTAGACAAACTGCTCAGCTTTTTAATTATAGAGAAATAATCACGCCAATTTTTGAAAATAGCGAAATTTTTGAGCGTAGTGTCGGGGATACTTCCGACATCGTTGAGAAAGAGATGTATAAATTTCAAGATAAAAAGGGTCGTGAACTTGCACTAAGACCAGAAGGGACAGCGCCAGTTGTGCGTTCTTTTGTAGAGAATGGGTTACATTTGAAACCTAATGCTGCTAAACTATATTATCTCGGTCCAATGTTTCGGTATGATCGTCCGCAAAAAGGGAGATACCGCCAGTTTTATCAATATGGAATTGAAAATATTGGTAGCGAAAATCCTTTTATTGATGCAGAAATTATTGCATTTGCCTTTCATTTTTTAAAAGAATTGGGACTCCAAAATTTTGAGTTGCAAATCAACAGTATTGGTTGTGAGAATTGTACAAAAGAGTATGACTTTGCCCTTAAAAAATATTTTTCAAAATATTTAAATGAACTTTGTTCAGATTGTAAGAAAAGATTAGAGAATCATCCGAAACGTGTTTTGGATTGTAAAGTGAAAAGCTGTAAAATAATTGCAAAAGATGCACCTTCAATGCTCGCTTATCTTGATGAAGATTGCAAAACACACTTTTTAACAGTTCAGGAATACCTTTATGAAATGCAAATACCATTTGTAATAAATCCCACAATAGTACGAGGCTTAGATTACTATGCTCAAACTGCATTCGAATTTATCGATACAAATTTAGGCGCACAAAATACCTTGATTGGTGGTGGTCGATACAGTAAATTGGTACAGCAATTAGGTGGTCCAAATATATCTGGAATTGGTTTTGCTGGTGGTTTTAAAAGGTTGCTACTTTCATTAGAAAAGGAGAATATTATCTTTGAAGCGAAGCAAAATCCGGAAGTATATTTTGTGAACTTAGGCGAAAACACAAAATACGAAAGCGCGAAAATAATTTCAAATTTACGTAAAAATGGCATTTCGTGTGAGTTTAATCCAGATAAAATTTCGATGAATGCTCAAATGAAAGAAGCAAATAAAAAAAATGTAAAATTTTGTTTGATTTTAGGCGAAGATGAATTAGAAAACAATGAAATCATCTTAAAGAATATGTTCACGAGTAAACAACAAAATGTTGAGATAAGTAAAATAAGTGCAGCAATAATTGCTTCAAAAAAAACTTGACGGAAAAGTTGGCACTCTAAAAAAGACACTGCTAAAAATAAAAATTAACGATGGAGGATATGATGAAATTAAAG
>CAYQOZ010000194.1:0-1758 GCA_964419355.1 uncultured Candidatus Cloacimonadota bacterium
CGGGGGTTCAAATCCCTCTTCAGGAGCCATATTAAAAAGGCTTCCGTTAATGGAAGCCTTTTATTTTTCACTTTAATTTTAAAAATTTAGTCCAGAAGGTTTTTGTCTAAATCTAATTCGGAAATCATGGTGTTGATATTTTTCTGCAGATTTTCGTTTACCACAATTCCGTTTTGACGAATCTCTTTTTCAATCTCAAATTCTTTTTCGCCAGCTACCCAAATGCGATCTTTATTTGGCATTTTTGTGGAATTTTGGAGTTCTTGTAAAATTTCAGTGGTGATTTTTTTAAAACTTTCTATTTCAGTAAATTTGGAAATATCCATTGCTAAAAAGATGTGTCCGAGTTTGTAAGGGATGCGCTCTCCATCTTTTCCCCAGCCATGAAGTTGATGCATAAAACTGCCAGCTTGGAGTGATGCAGAAAGAATTTCCACCATTACTGCGAGTCCATAACCTTTGTGTCCACCTGTCTCTTCTTCCGTTCCACCCAGACCAATCATTGAGGCCTTGCCAGCAACCAAATCGATGAGAAGTTGTTTTGTGTCGGTATAAGTTTCGCCTTTTTCATTGATTGCCCAACCGGCTGGGGTTGGTTTTTCGGCTCTACCATAAACTTCTACTTTTCCGCGTTGAGATATGGAAGTAGCAGCATCGTAAATGAAATCGTATTCCAAATTTGTGGGTGCACCGAAACAGATTGGGTTTGTTCCTAACATCGGGCTAACACCAAAAAGTGGTGCGATGGAAGGACGTGCATTTGTCATTGTGATACCAACCATATTTTGTTCGCATGCCATTTTTGCGTAGTAACCGCAAATTCCATAATGCGTTCCGTTACGAACAGTCACACAACCGATACCAAATTTTTTAGCACGGTCGATGGCATTTTGCATTGCTCGTTCGGCGATAACATGCCCCATACCGTGATTTCCATCCCAAACGGCAATGGCGTTAAAATCTGTAATTACATCAATTTTCGTATCCACAAATTGCACACCTGCTTTGATGCGGTCGTAATACATTTTAAGGCGACCAACACCATGTGATTCAATTCCACGCAAGTCACTTTCGATTAGTACATCTGCACAAATTTTTGCTTCACCTTCTGGTACGCCGAGTTTAGTAAAAACTTCCATCATTAATTTGTAAATTTTTTCTACTGCAATTTTTTTCATAAATCCCCCTAAATAACAACTAGTGTTAATTAATTATTTTATGCTTAATTAAGCAAGAAAAAAATATTTGACATAAAAATTATAATTTTGACTTTTGAATCCAATAATTCAAATGGAGAATAAGATGTTAAATAATGATATTTTACGCCGAATCCGCTATACGTTTGATTTTAATGATACCAAAATGATTGAAATTTTCAAATTAGGCGGTCATAAAGTAACGCGAAGCGAAATTAGTGATTGGCTTAAAAAAGAGGATAATGGTGCTTATCAACATTGTGATGATACAATTTTTGCGATTTTCTTAAACGGTTTGATAAATGATAAACGAGGCGAGCGAGCAGGGGCAAAACCAGAAATTGAAACGCATCTAACAAATAATATTATTTTCAAAAAAATAAAAATTGCTTTAAATTTAAAAGCAGAAGATGTTTTGGAAGTTATGAAATTAGCAGATTTTGAGATGAGTAAACACGAGTTGAGTGCATTTTTTCGCAGGCATGGTCACAGGCAATATCGAGAATGCAAAGATCAAATTCTACGAAATTTTCTTAAAGGAATGCAAATTAAATATAGAAAA
>CAYQOZ010000195.1:0-1742 GCA_964419355.1 uncultured Candidatus Cloacimonadota bacterium
GTAGAACTTGCTCACAAACTTGGAAAACGAGTTGGTGAAGAGTTGGAAATTCCTGTTTATCTTTATGAATACGCTGCCACAAAACCTGAATGGAAAAATCTCGCAGAAGTACGAAAAGGCGAATACGAAGCACTTCCACAAAAGATGAAGAATCCAGATTGGAAACCAGATTTTGGCCCGCATAAATTCAATGCTCAAACTGGTGCAACTGCTATTTCAGCTCGTGAATTTTTGATTGCATACAATATAAATTTAAATACACGCGACAAAGCAAAAGCACATGACATTGCTCTTGATATTCGTGAGAGTGGTCGTTTTGCACGCGATGAAAATAAAAAATTCATCAGAGATGAAAATAATAAAAAAGTTCGTAAAGCGGGACTTTTCAAAAATTGCAAAGCTGTAGGCTGGTATATTGATGATTTTCATCGTGCTCAAATCAGTATAAATTTGACAAATTATAATATTACACCTGCTCACATTGTTTTGGAAAAAGTTCGTGAATTGGCGAATGCAAAAGGCTTACAGGTTACTGGCAGTGAACTCGTAGGACTTCTCCCAAAATCTGCAATTTTAGAATCAGGTAAATATTATCTCAATCAAATGGGGGAAAGTCTCGGGGTTCCTGAAAAAATGATTATTGAAACTGCAGTTCAAAGTATGGGACTTCGTGATGTTGCTACATTTGATATTGACAAAAAAGTCATTGAATACGCTATTCAAAATAAAGATAATCTCGTCAACATGACAATTACAGAATTTTGTGATGAGCTTTCTACAGACTCTCCAGCTCCTGGTGGTGGTAGTGTAGCAGCAATTTCTTCTGCAATGAGTGGCGCACTTACTGCAATGGTTGCAAATCTCACAATTGGAAAAAAGGGTTATGAAAAATTTGACGAAAAAGCAAAAAAACTTGCAATTGCTGGGCAATCCATCAAAGAACGTTCACTTCACGCAATTGACGCTGACACACAAGTATTCTATGAAATGATGGACGCTATGCGTCTCCCCAAAAAGACAGATGAAGCTAAAAAAATACGCCATGCAGCAATCCAGGAATCTACTAAAAAAGCTATTTTAATCCCACTCGAAACACTTCAAATTGCCCATGATGCTATAATTATTACTAAAGCAATCGCGGAAATTGGAAATGCAAATGCACTCTCTGATGCTGGTGTAGCGGCGATTAATGCAAATGCAGCCGCAAAAGCTGCTTATCTAAATGTGAAGATAAATATGGCTAGCATTGAAGATGAAAATTGGAAAAAAGAAATCATGCAGAAATCAAATAATCTTCTTCTCAAAATTGACGAAATCGCACTTTCAACTGAAAATTTCGTGAAAGGTAAAATTTAATGGACCATATCGAATTATTAAAAAATAGCATCTCCCCAATTGTGCTAATTTCTGGCGTTGGCTTGTTACTTTTATCACTAACAAACCGTCTCGGACGTATCATCGACCGTTCCCGAAAAATCGTCGACGAACTAAAAACTGGTTCACATAAAGTCCACGAAAACAAAAATAAACAACTACGAATTCTCTACAAACGCGCTCGCATTTTGCGAACATCAATCACGCTAACTTCGCTTACTATCTTGCTTTCCAGCTTGATGATTCTTTTGTTATTTTTAAAATTTACAGTTTTCGTTTCGATAGATAAAATTTTTCTGACTTTTTTTGCAATTGCGATATTCTGTTTAATCGGGGGTGTCATTTTCTTTTTAATTGACATCACACTC
>CAYQOZ010000196.1:0-1714 GCA_964419355.1 uncultured Candidatus Cloacimonadota bacterium
ACTCAGGATTTTCATTCCTGCATCAGGGGTTCAACTCCCCTACGGGATACCAATTAAAAGCACCGATTAATCGGTGCTTTTTTTATGTTTAACAATAAGTTATTTGCCATAGAGCTTACAGTTTTTTAGCCTCAACAATACAGTAAAACGGTTCGATATCAAGTTTCTCACCGAATTGATTAATTTCAGTCATTTTTAATCCACATTCATTTAAGAATGATTCAACTGTTGCCCGGGGGTCATCTGACATATCAATCCCAAATTCCCAGGGCTCGCCCATTTTTTCTATGGTTTTCTTCATTCTTTTTATAGCGTTTGATACTTCACAGGATAAAAATGATTCCGAGTAAAAGTCTTGAGCAATGATGCTGCCCTCTACACATAAATCAGCCATTTTGCTGAGAGTCTCTTTAACAAGCTCTCCTTTTAAATACAAAGAAACGCTTTGCCAAAGGAACAAAGTCTTTTTTGTTTTGTCAAAACCGGCTTCTAATAGTTTGTCAACCCAGGATTCGTTTGCATAATGTTCTGCGTGTGCGGCGACATCGGAGATGTCGCCCAAAATACACCGACAAGATGCTAAACCGTCAGGTTTAGCCGAAAACCACCAACTAACCAAACCGCCGACACGCTTGTTACACACATTTACTCAAATTTACTCTTCATCTGTTTCAACTTCTTTTTTGCTAATTAAATCGAACAGATTCTCAGTTTTTGAAATAAATGAATCAATATTATTTAAATCTAAATCACTATAACCTTCGTTAAATCCCTGATCAATAATTTCTTGTTCATCAATCGGATAAAATTCTGAGATTGCTTTTGGACTAAAATAAATTTGTATTATATTTTTTGTTGGTTTTACCCAAACAGTGAAAAGCATTCTTATTCGATTATTGGGAGGAGTTATCATTAAGCTTTTTTTGTAAAATCGTGCGAAAACGTTATTATTTTCTGCAAATTTAATTAGAGATTTAATTACTGCATAAGTATTTACTTGTTTTGAATATTGCTTTAAATCCTCGAAAACATTGTTATTAACAACCGTTTTTAAGTTTTCAAAAGGCTCAGAAATTTCTCTCGCAATAATTTGAGAACCATTTGCTTGAGTAAAAATATCGAAAGTAATTGTTGAAATTGGCATATTGAATTTATCTGATAAATAAACAATCATTCTCTCTAGTCCTGGCTCTTTAGTTGAGCCAACAACAAATAACAAAATATCTCGTGTTTCTTTATTTAGAGCATCATTAATATTGATATTTTTGAATATTTCTTTGAGAGATTTTTTTTGAGAAACGAGATAATCGTTAATTTTCTTTTTCAGCTCTTCTTCAGACATTAAATCAATTGAAGCAGCATAATCAATAATTTGGGCAATTGTTTTTCTTCGAAGTATTCCCCGTTTTATTTCAATAATGATTAATCTTCCGTTTGGATCTACAGCAAGTAAATCAATTATTCCACCAGAAACTTTAAGTTGGCGACCAATTATTGTTAAACCTTCGCGAAGAAAATTAGGATCATTTACAATCCATTCTTCAAGATTTCGCTCAAATTGAATTGAACTTTCTTTCAATCTATTTGGTTTTCCATTTTCTAAATTCCATAATCCAATTCTATTCATTAATATCTTTCTCCAAAAACTTCAAATGTGTGTAACGACTGTATCCCCGAACAAGTTCGGGGATTTCTCCTTTAGATTCATAAAAAA
>CAYQOZ010000197.1:0-1707 GCA_964419355.1 uncultured Candidatus Cloacimonadota bacterium
TGCGATATTCTGTTTAATCGGGGGTGTCATTTTCTTTTTAATTGACATCACACTCACTTTAAAAGCGATTAAATTTCAAATTAAAGAATATTTGTAAATGGAATTTAAACATCTCTTCGGTCCGGTTTTTTCTCGCAGGCTTGGTATCTCGCTCGGCGTCGATTTAGTGCCGCATAAAGTTTGCAGTTTGAATTGCATCTACTGTGAATCGAAAGTTACCACGAATCTCACATTACGGCGAAAAGAGTATGTATCATTTACCGAAATTGTTGCCGAATTAACTGAGTTTTTGAAGACAAAACAGCATTTGGATTTTATCACTTTCTCGGGTGCCGGTGAGCCACTTCTAAATGGTAATATCGGTGAAATTATTGCGTTTTTAAAAAATAATTTTCCACAATACAAACTTGCTCTCATTACAAATTCCACTCTCCTTTCTGATAAAAAAGTTAGGAATGAAATAAAAAATATCGATTTGCTTTTACCATCACTCGATGCAGTTAGTAGTGATGTTTTCAAAAAAATAAATCGTCCCAATAAACAACTTGAAAACACAAAAATCATTGATGGATTAAGTAAATTCAGAAAAATCTTTAAAGGAAAAATTTGGTTAGAGATTTTCCTCATCGAAGGACTAAATGATACCGAAAATGAACTCAAACTATTAAAAAATGCCATCCAAAAAATCAAACCTGATGAAATTCAGTTAAATTCTCTTGACCGTCCCGGAACGCTAAATTGGGTAAAACCAGTCTCAGCTGAAAAAATGGAAAATATTGCTAATTTTTTCAAACCTTTAAATGCCAAAATAATTGCGAAAAACCAAAAAATAACAAATTTAGACAGCCTACAAAATAATGTGAAATCACAAATTTTGCAGACCATTAAAAGACGACCTTGCACCAATATTGAACTCGCGAAAATGTGTGGAATTCACATCAAAGAAGTGAATAAAAATCTTGGAAAATTATTGTCTGAAAACAAAGTTTTTACCCAAGAACAGGAAAGGGGAATTTTTTATTGTGCAAAAAATTAATCAACTAATTTTACAAGAGTATTCACAGCATCCAAAAGCACAATTGGTAGATTATTACAAGCTTTTTTTTCAAGCAAATTTTGGTACCGAACATTTTATTTCAGATAAAATTTCTACCGAAAAAAAATTACAAAAAGAGCTTGAACAACTAACTTTTTCAAATTTTCCACTTCTACAAAATATTGGATACAAAACGTCTATTTATCGCGTTTCACTTAAGCTAATCGCAGAAAAATTTATTACTTTCGAACCATTTTTAAAAGCATTTTTAAATAGTAGTTTTGCGATTGATTCAAAGCAAAAAAACGAGTGGCAAAAAGAATGGCAAAAAATCCAAAACACCATTTTTTCAATGAATTTACCATTGAAAAATGTGGAGGCAGATTTGCAAATTATTAAAACTGCAATTCGTGAATTTACCTCGGTTCACCATTCTAAAATCTACAAAAAACATTACAATCCGCACTATCGACTTTTGAGCGAAAAGGAGCTTGATAATTTATGATTTTATATGCAATAATTCTATTTTTACTTTTGATTTCCTTAGTGAAAAATAGGCAAAAAACGATGAGAGCACTAAAAATTTCTGGCAAAAAAATCAGCAAAATTATGCCAGCAATTCTCACAATGTTGATGTTAGTTTCCATCGTTCTCTATTTTTTACCGAAAGA
>CAYQOZ010000198.1:0-1690 GCA_964419355.1 uncultured Candidatus Cloacimonadota bacterium
TTTGGTTTTACTGGACTTTCCGGCATCAATAGCTTACAACTTGCAAAAAACGATTATAAAATCACACTTTTTGACCACAATCAAGAGCGAATTGAATTGATAAAATCTGTTTGGAAAGAGACAGATTGCTCTCTCAAAATTGAATTTTCCAACAATTACAATTCATTTCCATTTACAGATAATTCTTTTGATTTCAGTTGGAATTTCTCAGCACTTTGGTTTGTAAATAATTTACAAATTTTTCTCTCAGAATTAACTCGTACTACCGAAAAAGCCATTTTAATTTGCGTTCCAAACCGTGCAGGAATTGGCTATCTTTCCCAAAAAGTCCTTGGTAAATCTGATTTGAAAAAATTATTGAAAGAAGAAAATATTTTACCAAAAAATATTCAAAATGAAATGCAAAAATTAAATTGGAAATTAGCTGAAACAAACTACATTGATGCACCTTGGTGGCCAGACATTGGCATGCCAAAAGAGAAATTTGCAAAAATTTTCAAACTCGATTGGTTTTTCAAAAAAAAGAAAAAAGAACCAATTTCAATTATGGATTATTATAAAAATTTAGATCCTAAATTTCCTGAAAAAATGATGAAACATTATTGGTTTGAAAAATTTGCACCAAAAATAATAAAACGATTTTGGGCACACCACAGATATTTCCTGTTTGTCCCAAAAAAATAAAAAAAGGTAAGGGAAAAAAATGAAAACTAAAACTTTCTTAAAGTTTTTCGTGTCATTCACAGTAATCTATTTTCTTGTAATTAGATTTATTCCATTTTTTAAAATAGAAACTTCACTAATTCGCCTAATTATTCGAACTTTAATTATTAGCTTTTTTTATGCTGTTTTTATGACTTGGTTCTCACTTCGCAAAAAAAAGAATGAAAAAAAGTAACATTAATCTGGTTGTCAGCGTCATTCTCGGAGCCACATTTTTAGTAGTGTGGCTCCAGTTTATAGATTGGCAAGAATTTCTACGATATTTCCAACAATTCGATTTAGTCGCCGTTTTATTTTTCTCGATTTTTTATGTTATAGCCTATTTTTTACGGTCTTTGCGTTGGAAAATTATTCTCAATCCAATCTATAAAATGAAAATTTTGGAAAGTTTTGCCATTTTTATGAGCGGACTTTTAGTGAATTATCTCGTTCCAATTAGAGCAGGTGAAGTGGCAAAATCAATAATTCTTAAAAACCGAAATAGCGTCAAAATTTCACAAACATTACCAACTATTTTTATCGATAAAATAACCGATCTTTTCCCTATTTTACTTATTATCCTACTTATTCCACTCATTTCAATAAAACTAAATTTCGCATTACATATTGTTATTTTCCTACTTTTTATTATTTTCCTATTTTTCATTTGGTTTTTATATTTTGCGATAAATCATCAACAAAAAGCACTCAAATTTCTACATCTATTTCTAAAAATTATTCCTTTCAAATATCGCATAAAATTTGAAGTTTTTTTTGTTAATTTTGTAAATGGAATGGCTATTTTAAATGGAAGATGGAGAGCAACTATTCTCATTTGTTTACTAACCTTTTTGGCAGTAGCTTCAGAAGCACTCTACATTTTTATGGTTTTCAAAGCATTTGGTCCTGAAATTTCCTACCTTAAAATTCTTTTCGGCTACACTTTGATGAATCTCACCTACATTTTGCCAACGCCACCAGCACAAAT
>CAYQOZ010000199.1:0-1647 GCA_964419355.1 uncultured Candidatus Cloacimonadota bacterium
ATGATAATGATGGGCACATTCAGGATGCTAAATTAAGAGCAGCAGATTATTTGCCTGACGATAAAGAAAAACTTAAAGAAATGTCGGCAGAAGACCAGAAGAGAGCAATCTCTAAATCAATATTGTCTGAATGCATCGATGTTCGTTTATTTGGTGCAACAATTCCCTTGGATTTGAAAGTAAAAGGTAAAAGCGTTACAAGTTCTGTTACCTGGACAGGACCTGTTCAGTTCAAAATGGGAAGATCGCTTCATTCCGTAAAAATTCTGCATATTAAAGGAACCGGAGCTTTTGCTTCCAAAAAAGATACAACCCAAAAAACATTTCGGGAAGAAGATGTTCTGCCATATTCTTTGATCGGATTTTACGGAATTGTTAATGAGAATGCTGCCAAGCCTACAAATCTCCAAACAGAAGATATTGAGCTTTTAAAAGATGCAATCTGGAACGGAACAAAAGGTCTAATTTCTCGTTCAAAATTCGGTCAAATGCCGAGATTACTTTTATTCATCAATTATAAAGAACCCAATTTCTTTATTGGTGATTTGGATAATCTTATCAAAATAAATTCTGAAAAAAGAGATGAACAAATACGACAACCGGAAGATTACAATATTGATGTTTCAAAATTACTTGAACAAGTTGCTTTTCATCAAAATAAAGATAAAATTGAAAATATCGAGTTTAAGGTAGATGATCGAATGAAATTTATTCAAAATGGGAAAGAAATTAATTTGAATGATTTAGAGAAATTTACAGAAATCTCTCTGTAACGGAGGGAATTATGGATAAAATTCTCAAGTTCAAAATTTGGGGAGAATATGCTCATTTCAAAAAATTCTATACAACGACATCTCCTCTCACTTTTGAATTCCCTCCACCACCAACGATTATCGGAATTATTTCTGCAATTATCGGTTTAGATAAAAATGAGTATCTCAAATATTTCCAAAATCCGGAAGAATTCAAAATTGCATTATCAATCCTAAATCCGATAAAGAAAGTTCGTTGGACACAGAATCTGATCGATACAAAACATCATTTTTGGAAAATTAAAAACAGAACTCAAATCCGTATTGAATTTCTAAAAGATTCTGTTTTTGTAATTTATTTTTTTCATAATGATGAAAATATTTATGATAATTTGAAAAGAAATTTGGAAAATCATAAATCTGTTTATTCAGTATCGTTAGGTTTGAGCGAGCTTTTGGGAAATTTTGAATTGATTGATGAAGTAAAAATTGAGAATTCCAAAAGTGATGATTGGATAAATATTGATTCTGTTTTACCGTATTCTTGTTTGCAAGATGATAATTCTGTGGACTTTGAAATCAGCAGAGAAATCTTCAAAGTAAATTTTCCAATATTGATGCAACCGAATCGTGTAGTAAATAAAAGGGAAGATATTCTTTTTGAAAGAAATGGCAAACCGATAAAATGCAAAGTTACACAATTTTGGAAAACAGAGAAAGGAGAGAACATTGTTTTCTTCTAAACTATATTCTCATCCTGATAAATTACTTTTAGTTCATTTACAAAATGTTGCCGATTCTTGTCTGAAAAAATTCAAAGAAACAAAACACAATTTATCCTCATATTTTCCGAATGATCATTGGGAAAAGCTTATCTATTTGATGGGCTTTTCCC
>CAYQOZ010000200.1:0-1603 GCA_964419355.1 uncultured Candidatus Cloacimonadota bacterium
AATGGTTGGCGATTGTCCATCGGTGGATTTGACAATAATATCTTTACCATTAAAATAAATATTCTCGTTGTAAGTTCCAGGTGAAACTAATATTTCGTGTCCATCATCAGCATTGTCGATAGCAAGCTGAATGGTTTCATAATATTCGCTAATTGTGGTATTGTGAACCGGTGGATAAGTTGGTGGGGTAATTTCTTCTTCACAAGCAACGAACAACATAAATACTAAAAATAAACCAATAAAAAATTTCATCATATATCTCCTTTTAATTAGAATACAGTTAAATTTCACTACCACATCACAATATTTGAAATCATTAAATTATGTCAAATGTTTTATTTTATTTGCAGAAATTGCCAGCGATGAAATCACAAAAAAAGATTAATGTTCATCTCAAACGAGATTTATTCAATGAAGTATATTTACCATATTTAGATAATCCAGCTCGCACAGAAATTTTTTACGGTGGTGCGGGTTCGGGGAAATCAGTATTTGTCGCACAAAAAAACATTATCAAGTGGCTGACTGGTGGACATAATATTTTAGTTGCCAGGAAAACCGCAAGGTCAAACAGACACTCAACATTTGCACTTATAAAACAAACCTTAAACGAATGGAAATTACCAGCGGAATGGTTTCAAATCAATCGTTCTGAATTAATTATTACAAATAAAATTAATGGATCACAAATTCTCTTTGCTGGGCTGGATGATGTCGAGAAATTAAAATCGATTACATTTGCAAACGGCATTCTCACGGATATTTGGATTGAAGAGGCGAGTGAGATTTCAGAACAGGATTACAATCAACTTGACCTGCGCTTGCGTGGGATAACTTCGGTGCCTTTTCAAATTACTCTGTCGTTCAATCCAGTATCGGCTCTCTCGTGGCTGAAGAAGAGATTCTTTGACCGCCGGGACGATACTGTCTCAATTTTGAAAACTACCTATCTCGACAATCGATTTATTGATAATGAATACAAGAAAAAGTTGGAAAGCCTCAAAGAGATAGACCCAACTTATTATAAAATTTATGCACTCGGTGAGTGGGGTGTCATAGGTAACCTTATTTTTACGAATTATATTATTGAGGATTTCGATGTAGAACGTTTCAAATCTCCATTTTGCGGACTCGATTTTGGATTTAACCATCCAAGTGCATGTTTGAAAATAGCGGAGCGTGATGACGATATTTATATCCTTAATGAAGTTTACGAACGCGGATTGACCAATACCGATTTGATTCAAATAATTGCAGATGAGTTTGGCAAAAATTACAGAGTATGTGCAGATTCTGCTGAACCAGATAGAATTTTGGAATTTAGACGGGCAAACTTCAATATTTTTGCAAGCGTGAAGGGTAAGGACAGCGTCAAACACGGCATTGATTGGTTGAAGCGTCGTAAAATCCACATTCACAAAACAAATTGCCCAAATAGTGCTGGCGAGATCCAGCAATACAAATACCGAGAGGACAGGGATGGAAATGTGTTAGAAGAACCAGTTGATTTTATGGATGTTGCAATTTTAAGTGAATCGCTATCACCGTGAGGCAAGAATACGAGGTTGTTTCAATCCTTGATTTAATGGATGTTGCAATTTTA
>CAYQOZ010000201.1:0-1586 GCA_964419355.1 uncultured Candidatus Cloacimonadota bacterium
ATTACATTTGAAGGAATTGAGGGGTGTGGGAAATCTACCCAAACAAAACTTTTGGCCGAATATTTTCGGAAAAATGGGGAAGATGTATTTTTGTCTCGTGAGCCGGGTGGACCAAACATTTCCGAAAAAATCAGAGAGATATTGCTTTCAAACGAAAACAGCGAAATGCTCTCTATAACTGAGGTTTTGCTGTATGCTGCGAGCAGAAGTCAACATACCGGTGAGTGGATTTTACCAAAATTGCAAGCTGGAAAAATCGTGATTTGTGACCGTTATTTTGATTCAACAACAGCCTATCAAGGTGCGGCACGAAAAATTGATGGAAAGATGATTGACACAATAACGAGCTTCGCAACTTTCGGCTTGAAACCGGATATAACGGTGTTGATAGATTTAGCAGTCGAGGTGGGGCTTGCAAGAATTTCTCCAAAAGATGCCGATAGATTGGAGAGTGAATCGTTAGATTTTCACAAAAAAGTGAGAGAGGGATTTTTGCAAATTGCGAAAACAGAAAAAAGATTTATCGTTGTAGATGGTTCTCAAACAATTGCTGAAATTAGCAATGAAATTATTAATAAAATAGAGCAGAGGTGAAAAAATGAAAATAAATAAAGAAAATATTGGAAAAATTGATAAAATAAGTAAAGTTATCCTGTCGGTGAGTATTATCGGTTGGATTATTATTTCAATTGTGTTTTTTAATGCTGTGAACGTAAATGCTAGCAATACAAATATTTACAAAAAAATAAAAATCTTTAACGATATTCTTTTTAAAATAAATGACAATTATGTGGAAGAAATAGACATAGACCAGTTGCTCGATTCTGCGATTGATGGAATGTTAGACGAAACAGATCCCCACACAGTCTATTTTACTCGTGATGAATTCGAAAAATTTACATCGAACACAAAAGGGGAATTTGGAGGATTAGGTATTTCTATCGATAAACGCGGAGATTACATTACGGTTGTGTCGCCAATTGAAGGCACGCCAGCTTTCAGGATGGGAATTATTGCTGGTGATAAAATTGTCAAAGTAGATGGCGAAAGTGTCGTTGGTATTGACACAAGTGAATCGATAAAATTAATGCGTGGCCAGCCTGGAACGCATGTAGTTATTACCATTTTAAGGCCTGGAGTAGATGGCGAACTCGAGTTTGAAATTGTGCGTGACATCATCAAAATTGATAGCATTCCGTATGCATTCAAAACTGAAAACGGTGTCGGTTACATTCGTGTTTCACAATTTAATGCCAACACCACAATGGAATTTCGCGAAAATTTGGATAAATTAGAAGGCGAAGGCATTCGCGGATTATTGATAGATTTGCGTTCAAATCCAGGAGGACTTTTAGGGGAAGCGGTTGACATGGTAAACGAATTTATAGGCAAAAAGAAATTGGTCGTTTTTACGAAAGGTCGTGATGAAACTTCGAGCGACGAATATTATACTCGTTTCAATAGGCAGCGAACGGGATACCCCGTGGTTATATTGATAAACTCAGGTTCAGCGAGTGCTTCGGAAATTTTTGCTGGTTCAATTCAAGATTGGGACCGCGGTTTAGTAGTGGGCGATAATTCATTCG
>CAYQOZ010000202.1:0-1547 GCA_964419355.1 uncultured Candidatus Cloacimonadota bacterium
CAAAAAAGATGATTTTGCTGAAATAAATATAGATTGTTAGACCAAAAACCGCTCCGATTGGAGCGGTTTTTTTTGCTTAATTTTTTTTGCTGAAATAGTATAACTCAACATTCTGATGTTGAGCTTTTCTCAGTGTCAAGTCTGTGTTCACCTGCGACTAATTTTTTTTACACTTCATCATTGGAAATTCCTTGTTGATTATTGGCTATTATTTTCAATCCTTGACATTCAAACCGCAAATAAATTTAAGTCGCGAACATAGAGTGTAGCTTATTGGTGCAAGAGTAAAAGGGAATCCCGTTAAATTCGGGAGCGGTCTCCGCCACTGTAAACAGAATTTTTTATTTAGAAATTTAGTTCACTGAGTTAAATCTTGGGAAGGACTGAAATTTAGCAAAATCTGCGAGCCAGGAAACCTGCCATAAGGTTTTTTTATTGAAATTCCGGAGCACGAATTTTTCGATATATGAAATTTTATCCTTTTATTTTTGTTGCCGCTACAAATAAAAATAAGAGGATTTTTTTATGAAATTATTACGCCTTTCGTTATTAATAATTAATTGTTTGTTGTTAATTATCTTACTTTCTTGCTCACCATCTAAAATGGAAAATTCAGAGCACCGTTACATTGTTACTTCACCTGAACTTGCAGAAATCATCGCTACAATTGGTGGCACCAAAAACATCGTTGGTGTTACAGCAGAATGCGACTATCCAGTTAATTTGGGACAAATTGCAAAAGTTGGAAATTTTGGGAAAGTAGATTTTGAAAAAATCATTTCACTCAAACCAAGCCTTGTTTTCACATCTGGTTTAGAACAAGAATTACTCACAAATGAACTAGGAAAATTATCAATCCCGACTGCACAATTTTATCCAAAATCAATTGATGAAATGATAATTTCAATTCGTAAAATTGGTAAATTAATAGGGGCAGAAAAACGAGCAAATTTTGTGGCAGATAGTTTACAAATAGAAATTAATAAAATTAAAGAAAAATCAATTGGAGGAAAACCTACTGTTTACGTGGAGATTTACAATAACCCTATCATGAGTGTTTCGGATAAATCTTTTGTGGGTGAAGTAGTGCAAACTGCAGGCGGAAATAACATTTTTAGTGAATTAGTGCGTGATTATGCCCGCGTCAAAGCAGAAGATGTAATCGGTGCAAATCCAGAAATTATTATCCTTACTTGTCCGTCCGAAGTTACTGCCGAAAGCATTAAAAATCGTAAAGGTTGGGAAGTGATTTCTGCGGTTCAAAATAATCGCATCTACAGTGCAAACGAGGTAAATCCAGATTTAATTATTCGAGCTACACCACGCGTTATTGAGGGAATGAGAATCTTACAGAAACTATTTAATGAAAAATAAAAGAATCTTTGCTTTGTCGCTGATATTTTCGGCAATTATCATCTATTTTTATCTTACTTTTGGTGCTGCAAATTTACACATTATTAATCAGATTCGTTTACCACGCTTAGTGGTAACGCTACTTGTCGGATTCGTTTTAGGCGGTGTTGGTCATTCATTCCAAATAATGCTGA
>CAYQOZ010000203.1:0-1502 GCA_964419355.1 uncultured Candidatus Cloacimonadota bacterium
AATTTCATCGGAGAAAATAATGAAAACATCGAAATTGGAGCATACACAACACTTCGCGAAATCGAAACAAATTCAATCATCAAAAAATACTTTGGCGATTTTTTTATAAAATCACTA
The DNA here is from genome assembly GCA_964419355.1 of uncultured Candidatus Cloacimonadota bacterium. Classification (GTDB taxonomy): domain Bacteria; phylum Cloacimonadota; class Cloacimonadia; order Cloacimonadales; family TCS61; genus TCS61. The sequence continues at coordinate 118 of CAYQOZ010000203.1, forward strand.
AAACACATCGTCGGCGTTCAATTTCGCAATCTTGCTACAATCGGTGGTTCAATTTGTGGGAAATATGGATTTTCCGAAGTTATTACCGCTTTAAGTGTCTTAAATTGCACCCTCGTTTTTCACCAAGGTGGAGCAATTGCATTTAAGGATTTTATTGAAAATTCGCAAACCAAAAATGATATTCTGAGCAAAATCATTATTCCAAAAAAATGTGGAAAACTCTCTTACAAAATGTTACGAAATGCAGATTCTGATTTTCCAATCTTGACGGTTGCAGTTAATAAAAACAATCAACTAAACATCGCCATCGGTAGTTGTCCCACTGTTGCTAAATTCATTTCAGCAAAAAATGAACCAGAAAATATTGCCGAATTTATTTCACAAAATTTTACTTTTGGAAATGATTTAAGAGCAACTGCTTCTTACCGTGAAAGTATCGCATCTGTTTTGCTGAAACGCACATTGAAAGAGGTTTTATGAAGATTTCATTAAATATAAACAATCATAAATATGACTGCCAAATTGCACCTGACGAGATGCTCTTAAATCTACTCCGAAAACTTGGATTTAAAAGCGTTAAAAAAGGTTGTGACACTGCTACTTGTGGCGTTTGCACTGTCCTTTTAAACGAAAACCCAATTCTTTCGTGTTCATATTTGGCGGTGCGTGCGAATGGAAAAAATATCACAACAGTTGAAGGCTTGGGCAAAAAAGCTGATGCTATTATTGATGCGATTGTAAATGAAGGAGCAGATCAATGTGGATTTTGTGGACCCGCCCTAATTCTTACCGTTTACGCTCTCCAAAAAGATTTAAAAAATCCAACAATGGAAGATGTAAATCGCTATCTTGCTGGAAATTTATGCAGATGCTCTGGCTACGAAGGGCAACTTCGCGGAATTAAAAAATTTTTGGGAGTTAAATAATGAATTTCAAAACTGTAAAACATTCCATTCCTAAAGTAGATGCAAATGGTTTGATGCGTGGCTTACCCGCGTATACAGATGATTTAACGGATGAAAATGCGTTAATCATCAAATGCTTACGCAGTCCATATGCATTCGCTAAAATTCGATCTATTAACACCGAAAAAGCACTGCAACTCAATGAGATAGAATGCGTTCTAACTCATAAAGATGTGCCACGCATTCCCATTACTCGTGCTGGTCAAGGCTACCCAGAACCATCACCAAAAGATTATTTTATTTTGGATGAATTCGTGCGATATATCGGTGATGAGGTAGCAATTATTGCGGGTCGCTCTGAAAAAGCGGTACAGAAGGCAATCAAACTAATCGAGGTGGATTTTGAGATTTTTGAGCCAGTTCTCGATTTTGAAAAAGCAGAAAATCACCCATCAATTATTCACCCTGAAAAAGAAATTT